>JAHFIO010000111.1 GCA_023246325.1 Candidatus Uhrbacteria bacterium
CAATACGTAACCTATCTCGTAAATTTGCCAAACCATGCTTTTCTGCAAATACATCTAATTGCATTCCGATATCTTCTTTATCATACGAAGATATTGATATATTTCCCGCTATATCAAATGGATTTTTTTGTTCTTTTTGCATATGTTTTTAATGTGATAAAATTTGATGTGTTTTAGATTTTTGCGCCGCCTCTCTCCATGCATCATCCAGTATAACGGTATCTGTTCTTTCCCGCATCAATGCGGTTTTAATATGTAATAAATCTTGTAATCGTTTATTGTCTTTTTCATTAAAAATTCGCGCTCGTATATCTTCATCAAATTCTAAAATAAAATCTACTAATTGATATACAGACGCATCCTGCCCTAGTAATAAAAATTCTTCATGTACAAATTTTAATTTTCTATCACGTGTGACCCGCGGACTTGTACACGCGTTTTGTATATGCAAGCTCAGCTGCATATCGATTTGTGAACTAGCTTGCTCTAATAAAAGTGCACGTACAGGATGTGTAGCAGTAATGAGTTCACCCTTTTCTGCAATCAAACGAAAAATTTCTTTATCAAAGCCTAATAAAACCAAGGGCATAGATGCGCGTAATTCTTTTTGTTCCCCCTGCTCGGTTTCAACCAATGAACGAAGATATTTTACAGAAATATTATTTTCAAGTTTATCACTTTTTTTTGTAATCGTTGCCCCTTCTTCCGTTGAAGTGAAATCAATTGCCAAACGTACTGGTCCATCCAAATATCCAGGCCACTCTACTACCGCATCAACGCCTGAAACCCAATCATCATATGTTGTTGTTGGAGATATTTCGCCACCTAAAACATGATGTCTCATACATTCGCTTAATAAAAAATTCTCGAAAGCAAACGCATCAGGGCCCGTTAATCGCTGTTCACGTAAAAACGGTTTCGACATTTTTTTCTTCACTAATTCAATATCTTTTTGCTTTGTTTCTTCTGATACATGATGAAATGTCATGAGCTGAGGTCGAGCGACAGCTAATATCCTGCCCTCATTTTTATACGCGTCAAAATACGTCCATATACGCTCGTTTGTAGCGGGGCTATTTTCACTCGTCGGATACATTGATGGTTGATTACGCATACCTTGGAGCAGGATAGCATTTTTGAAGGAAACGATATATCCTATTTCTCATATGTCATTAGAAACACTCATTTCACAGCAGGATACAACACTACCAACAAATCCAATGCAACAATACGGATTAATACTAGAAGGAGAAAAAAAATCACCATTATTTGGTGATAAAGGTATAGCAGAACAAGCAAAAGATCCTTTGAACAAAGACCGACGTGCATATGGCGCACTTCCTTATTTAGGAACACCCGAAGAAAGTATGCATCTATTTCAATCTGAAGCGGAATATTTTTCAACGCATTATAAACCGAAAGATCCAGGTGCACCTCCCTGGCGAGATGCAACCTATGCGGAAGGCATGATTTTATTTGAAGCAAAGTTTGGAAAAAAATTATCCGAATTTACAGAAGAAGTGTTACAGAATTATCCACCTATTCAAGCAGCAACGCATCCTGGACGAATATTAAGTTTATTCGGATTGTCTGGTGCGGGAAAATCAACCGCTATTGAAGCCGCGAAAGAACTATTTGGAAAAAATACTATTGTTATGGATAGCGATACCGTACGGTATAATTTATTTGCAAAAATGATCAAAGATATTGAATCGCAGCATGGTGCAAATCTTCAAGAAATTCGTACTGATTTAATAAATAATAAAATTTCAGGTGCATTATATTTGATGTTAAACCACATCACCAAAGAATTAAAAGCCCGTGGATACAATATCATTCGCTCAAGTGCTTTACCTGATACAGGTGTAGATGCAGCAGTATATCTCCCACATCCTGATGGCATAGACCCACGTGATGTAACGGACGCACAAATTCCTGAAGTAGCAAAACGTTTATATGAACGCACGCAATCTCGCATTTCACAAAGTGATGACTACGACTGGGAACATGCGGAAACCATTACAGAATTTAACACAATGCGAAATGTAACCGTACAAGTTCCCGAACGTGTGCATGCAATATTTTTGAAAAATATTCGTGAAGCCTTAGGCAAACCTGGAATAAAAAAATTACGAAATAAACGCATAGACGATCCTGCCGCGCGAAAACAAGCATATCAAGATCAACTACGCCCTATCATTGACGCGATGGAAAAATAAGACTAGTATGCAGCATATGGAAATTGAACAAAAAATAAAAAATATCTGTTTGAATGAAAATGGTTCGACCAAACCAAAAGATGAATGCCGCGCAACGGTTATAAATTTTTTAATTCTAGAAGAAGGTATGGGTGTTGATGAAGCAGAAGATATGACGGATAAAACATTGCGCGAATCAGGATTATGGCCGATTCCTGAATTTATGAATTACGGAGATGATGAAAAAGAAATAAAAGTGTAATGAGTTATCCCCACTTTTTCTTGACGCTGCACCGCATGCGTGAGAAAAATAGACTATGCTTATACAAAAAGTGGCGATCACATCTCAATCGTTTCATACGATTCTGGTGTAGTCGTCATTTTTTTATTTGCAAAATTACATGTCGTCATACCCATGCTTGGTGACGACATGTTTTTTTATTTGTTTGTATAAAAAAGACCTCTATGTGGTTTGCACATAGAGGTCAACGTGAAGAAAGAACTAGGACTGATGAACCGCCTGGACATTTCTGCTGTCCAAGGTCATGGTCTGACGATACCCCGGACGC
>JAHFIO010000112.1 GCA_023246325.1 Candidatus Uhrbacteria bacterium
TAAAGTTTTAGAAGAATTAGGGCCACGGTATGCCACTCGCCCAGGTGGATATACACGCATCATTAAATTGGGAACACGCAAAGGGGATGGTGCAGATATTGCACAAATTCAATTTGTAAAAGACTAATATGACATGGAATACTAAAAAACCAGGAATACCATCCCGTCAGCGTGCTGTTCACGAAATTGACGCGACAGGATTAGTTGTCGGCCGATTAGCAACACGTGTTGCGCAAATTTTGATAGGTAAACATAAACCAGATTATGTTCCACATCAAGATACAGGTGATGTGGTGGTTATTAAAAATGCAGATAAAGTGAAATTAACTGGTGCGAAATGGGATCAAAAAATTCATTTTCATTCCTCTAATCGTCCAAGTGGTATTAAACGCGTGGGCATGCGAAAATTGCAACAAGATAATCCAAGCGAAATTTTGCGCCATGCAGTAAAATATATGTTGCCAAAAAATCGCACGCAATCCGTGCGTCTAAAACGTTTGAAATTTGTATAATTGTATGTCAACAACAACAAAAAAAATAGTAGAAAAAAAAGGTATAGCTCCTAAACCTGTCGTTGCAAAGAAAGCTGTCGTGAAAAAAACAGTTGCTACTGCATCACATTCTGTTGATGAAAAAATAACCAAACTTGAAGCTGAAGAAGTGCGGGCAGCAGAAACAGCAAAGGGCGGATCTGTTATTTCAACAGTTGGAAGACGTAAACGTTCCATTGCACGTATTCGCTTGATCAAAAATGGTCGTGGTACCATTACAGTAAACGGTAAACCATTTGACACATATTTTTCTACGTACGATCTTCGTGAACAGGTCACTGCCCCTATGCATGCTGTTGGGCAAGATACAACGGTAGATATTTCAGCAAAAGTTATTGGCGGAGGTATTCGTGGACAATCCGACGCTGTGCGTCATGGTATTGCTCGCGCATTAATTGTATTAAATCCAACATTTCGTGCTGCATTAAAAAAACTTGGATATCTAACTCGTGATCCACGTCAACGTGAAAGAAAGAAATTTGGTAAACTAGGTGCACGCCGTAGTCCACAATGGAGCAAGCGCTAAAAAAAATTAAAAAAAGAGCCGTTCCGAATATATCGGGACGGCTTTTAGGTTTGTTGAAATGCTTAGCTGAAGAAGTCAGCTTTCATCTCGACGCGATATCCAAGGAAACTTTTCTCACTCATATGATCGAGGGGTCCTTTTCCTGCATCTGATAGAAAGAATAGGTCACCCGAATCATTACAGCAGAAATTGCCTTCGTCCAAGAGTTCATTTTCTTTGGTCATGACAATGAGCTTTCTATCCTGTAACCACAGACCCGAAATAGGAAGAAAATCTCCAATATTCAGATTCGGCTTCACCAGATGGATTTTGCCAGAAGGATCTTTATACTGGGTAATGACCCTCTCTACTTGAATTCCAAGCGTTCCACTTTCATGCCGAACAACCAACCCACTTGCACCGCACCTGTATCTTGGAGTCATGAAATTACCTCTTTATATAACATACAGCATTTTATCACATATGTCAAGGCTGGATATGTGATCCAATCTCGCCATATAAAAAAAGCCCTGAAATGAATTCAGGACTATATATAGCTAGTATATGCCAGTAATAGGGCTTTTCGAGTGGAAAAGCGCCAAACTGACATTATACGGGTTAAAAACCCCGAAATCCACGCCACAATGGCGATCAAGGCAGTCAAAACCATTTTCTTCGAACATGATGTCGAGTTTGGTATAGGACGTACGAGCGTCTTCTTCAGGCACAAAAATCGCACGATGCTCTTTGACCGCCCTTTTAACTGCAGACTCCACGAAAATCGGTACGACAGATTTGAAGGTGGGGAGTGCTTGTTCCGCAAAGCAGAATAGTGCATCATCAAGACGGTTTTTGAAACCCTCGACTTTTGCATCGGGATTTTCAAAATAAACTTGCCATTCACGCTTCAGGCCTTCAACAGACAGAAACACTTCTTTCATGGTGGACTCCTTGTAAACCCCTTGTAAATGAACCGTAAACACCTTAACATATCCCCATGGAATATGGCAAGCATATAGCTCGAAACACGGCCTGGTTGACCCTTGCTATGGTTCTTAATAAAACCATAGCGTTTATTTCTTTCGCAGTGATAGCAAGGCTTATTGGTCCACAAGTGACCGGGGTTTATTTTTACGCAGTCTCAGTTACAAGTGTTTTTGTGGTGCTTGCTGATCTTGGTATGGCACCCGTTATTATCCGAGAAATCGCCTCTGGAGGTGATCAAGGTCAAAGATTTTTATCTGCTGCATTACGTTTAAAATTACTATTCGCACCGATTGCTATTTTTTCTGCTCTTGGTTTTGGAATTTTTACTCATGCAAATTCTCTTACTTTTTTGTGTATCGTCATTGCTTGTGCAGTTATGACCGCTGATACGGTGCATCTTATTTTGTATGCAGGATTACGAGGTAAACAAAATTTAAAACCAGAGGCACTTGGGATGTTAATTGGGCAAGTGCTGACATCTGCAATTGCAATTTCTTCTGCATATGCAGGATATGGTGCGCCGGGATTAGTTTTAGCACTTCTTGTGGGAAGTGTGTGGAATGTGACATGGGCATTTGTGTATACACAAAACATGCAATTTCAATTTCCTATTCCGCATCCTGCTGATTATAAAAAATTATGCAGAGAAGCGATCCCTTTTGCACTCGCAGGAATCGCAGTAAAA
>JAHFIO010000113.1 GCA_023246325.1 Candidatus Uhrbacteria bacterium
CAGAAATATCTGCCGCAATCTCAAGCTCTCTCAAATACAACAGAATTGCACCTGACGTCTTGAGCTTTCCCTTCAAGGAATTGAAGCGATGCTGATGTGTGACCGGAAGAGAAAAATAGTGCCTCAGCATCCTCGTTTTGATTTCCTCATCCAAGCTTTGGAGAGCCGTCTCATAGGAAGCCTGATCTTCTGCGCGCTGCTTCAGCTTTTTCTTCATATTCTCGCGAGCCTTTTCGAGGCTCGTATTACTTGCAGAAGTCAGATCGGCTTCATTCATTTTGCCACGCATTTTGACCTGCATGCGCATTCCCTCGAACCAATCATCGATCAGTTCGTTCACGCTTTCGTCAGCCTCTTTGGACCAACCCTTTGTCTTCGTACGCACGAGGCCTTTCAGCACACGAACGAAAGTAGCTGCAAAGGGCAGGCTGAGAGAAAGACCTTTTTCCGTGAGCGACGGACCGAAAGTTTCCTCCATTTGCTGAAGAATACTCTCGCCCAAAGCTGAATCCACCGTGGCAACCCCGAAATCGTTCGCGATTGCGGAAATCCCCTCGTTCAAAAGAACCGAGAGGAATTTGGGGTTTACGTAACTTTCAGGACTTTTCACGTCTGTCATGTCTTTTTCCTTTCTAAAACTGTTTTTTTGTTTAAAAGTACATAACCAAACTAGCATATTTAAGGCGTTTTGTCAATAGTAAAAACGAGACTATCATCTGATTCTGATATTTTGGTATATCTTTGATCACTCGCTATTGTATGTAAAAGACGTTTATATCCTGCCCCACGGTATGAAATAAAAATAAACTGCGAATGTGCGCGGTCGTGAATGACACTCCATACCTGTTCTTTTGTTGGCGTCGTTGTTCCAAAACTTAATTCATTATAATCGTGAGACAATGTAGATGACACCATATCAAATGGCACAGGATCTAAACCTGAAATAAACCGGATATCCCCTGTACCAGCTAATGCATGGAATAATACGGGGAAATCATCCCATCTATTATTAAATACTCTATCGGCAGGATGCGCACGTTCAGCGATAATTCGAGTAGAAGTACTATATAACGAATCAGCAAATGTATTTTTTCGAAAATCTTGCCAAGTTGAAATATATCCTTTTGTAACTAAAATAACACAAAGTGTGATACTGCCTATACCCCATTTTGTTATATATGATTTTTTAATATCCACAATATTCCAAATGCTTGCAATAAAAAGTACAAAAATTGGTGAAAAATATTCAGCTGTACGAGCGCTTTTTAATGTCATAAAAAATAATACGAGTGAAAGTACACCTATTGAAAAAATACGTACGCGTTCATCATGAAGAATATTTTGTTTTCGTGAAAACGAATATCCCACAATGCCGAACATAAGTATCAGAATCCAAAAATCATACATCAGAATAAAATCTGATAATGTTAACCCCTTCCATTCCAATCCCATAGGAAGAGACGCGGATGGTGTGAATAACCCAATCGAAACAATATGTATCCACGATTGTCTAAACATATTCAACCCATTTGGATGTATGAGCATACCTATGAAGCCCCCGATCAAGCAGAAAACAAAAAGGTTGATGTGTTTTTTTTGAAGTTTTTTTTCAATCAAGCATTCAGCACAGGTTAAAATGCAAATAGATACAAGTAAAAAAATCCATGCCGCATGTGTTAAAGCAAATAAAAATGCACATATAGCAAGCCAATATGGTTTATTTTTAAACCATGCACATATACCTAACATAAACCAAATAATATCTAGTGGCGTTGCTTTTCCCAATGAAATACGTGTAAGAAAAGTTTGTGTGAGCAATAGCAATACCACCCAAAATGCAGGATATCGGATATGCATTTTTTTAAAAACAAATAAAACTGTTATAGCAACTACTACCGTTAAAAAAATAATTGAATAACGAATACCAACCGAAAATCCAAAAAAATATATAAATGGAATTTCAAGTATATGAAATAAAAAATGAAAATCAGCAAAATATTTTCCATATAATGTAAGATCTAACCAAGGAAAACTTTTAAGTGGACCATGCTGTAAAATTAATTGTGACATGGTAGCATGGTAAAAAGCATCCGGATCAATAAAACTATTCCACTGTATTGTTATAGCAACAATCATACCCGCACATACACCAACAAATACATATGCCCAATTTTCTTTTTTCATACTGAAAAGTGTATCAGAAAAATATACAGAATAGAAAAAGGGTCAGACTCTACCGAATTCCGGCAGTCTAACCCTTTTTTCTTTTGTTTTCGTAATTAAGCTGCAGTTGCCTCACCCAATTTCGTTATAACGAAACTAGATAATGAGTATGCGGTAACAATTATGATCAAACCAATAACGGCTTGTGATAAAAGTGCCTTTGCTTTATCTACAGCTTCTGGTTCTCCGCCCGCAGTCATCCAAAGAAAACCCGCGTATAAAATAAGAACCAAGAAAATAATGCCAAGAAATGTTAACCCGACATTAATTAATTTACCAATTGTTGTAGGTAAATCTGATTTTTGTACCCCTGCTGCACCTGCAACACTATCAAGTTGCTTTGCACCAGCGGCAAATGGATCGGTTGACACTGCAAAGGCAGCTGATGGCAAAATTGTTGCCAATAAACCGACCGTAACCAACGAAGATTTGATGAGTTTTATTGTATTCATATGTATTATAGTATATTACACTTTTTATTAT
>JAHFIO010000114.1 GCA_023246325.1 Candidatus Uhrbacteria bacterium
GAATTGGGTATCGTGAACCTTTGTCGATTACTACACATATAGTTCGTCAATCTTCTGATATCGCACAAGGTGTTGATACGGGTGGAGCGGGTGATCAAGGGATTATGTATGGGTATGCTACAAATGAAACACCAGAATTTTTGCCACGCGCCATTGTGCTTGCACATACACTCTCGGCAGGATTAGAAAATTTGCGACGAAATGATCCTGCCTTTTTTTGGTTACGACCGGATGGAAAAACGCAAGTGACTATTGTGGATGATCTGATTACTGCAATCGTTGTCTCAACACAACATGAAAAGATGCGTGAATGGAAACGTATGCGAGATGATATTAAAAAAAAATTAGTTGATGAGGTTTGTGCGAATGAGGATATTTCTGGAGTGCGGTTTTTATTTAATCCAACAGGAATATTTGTACAGGGTGGATTTGAAGCAGATACGGGTTTAACAGGAAGAAAAATTATGGTTGATACATATGGTGGTATTATTCCACATGGAGGTGGAGCATTTTCTGGTAAAGATGCAACAAAGGTTGATAGATCTGCCGCATATATGTGTAGACTTGTTGCAAAATCTTTGGTGGCAAATAAAAAAGCAAAACAATGTTTAGTATCGGTGGCATATGCTATTGGGGAAGCTGAACCTGTTATGATAGAAGCGATAAATGAAAAAGGAAAATCTTTGGCAGATATTGTTAAAGAAAAATTTGATTTTAAACCGCATGCGATTATAGAACGATTAGGATTGCGACGTCCGATATTTCAGAAGACAGCAACATATGGACATTTTGGAAAAGCGGGTTTGCCATGGGAGGAGATTGTGGAGTTGTAGTTTTTTTAGCTGCGGTTTATAGTTGCGGTTTACTTTTCCGCGCTTCTACCGCGACACGTCCTTCGCTTTCGCTCGGAATGTGTCGCTATAGAAGTGCGAAAAAGTTCCCGCAATGTTGAGCGGTAAAAAAAAGTAGAACTCTTTTTAATTTATAGGGTTATGTTCTTTTTGATCCGTTCAAGCGCAATAATAAAAGCTGATCTGCGAAGATCAGTTTTTAGTTCTTGAGCGCGCGTAAAAACATTCATCGTTTCTGTTTGCATCATTTTTTGTAATTTTTCAAAAACCATCGTCTCGCTCCAATGTTCATTTTTCAAATTTTGTTCCCACTCAAAGCAAGATACTGTGACGCCTCCTGCATTTGCGAGCACGTCTGGTATAACAGGTATACCTCTCGCAAATAAAATATCATCTGCTTCAGGCGTTGTTGGTCCATTTGCTAATTCTAAAATACATTTTGCTTGTATTTGCGACGCATTATCCAAAGTAATTTGATTCTCTAAAGCTGCGGGAATAAGTACATCGCATTCTAATGCAAATAGTTCTTCAGTAGAAATTGTTTTTGATCCTGGAAAACCAATAACACTACCAGAAACTTTTTTATATTTTTCTAATTCCGTTATATCTAATCCTGCCGAATTTAGAATTGCGCCTTTTGAATCCGATGTCGCAATAATTTTGTGCCCTGCTTTCGACCAAATTTCCGCCGCATGTGCGCCTGCATTTCCAAAGCCTTGTATTACTACGTTGCAGGATGCGGGCAGCGCGATTTTTTCACGCACTGTTTCAAATACATAAAATCCACCTTGAGCCGTTGCAATACCACGGCCTTCAGAGCCACCAGCGTTTATGGGTTTGCCCGTAATAACGGCACCACTTGTGTCGCCTGTTATTTTGCTGAATTCGTTGTTCATCCAGTTCATTATTTCAGATGTTGTATTTACATCAGGCGCGGGGATGTCTTTGTGTGGGCCAATGATTTCTGCAAATGCACGAATCCATGCTCGAGATAACTTTTCTAATTCCGTTTTGGATAATTTCTTTGGATCAATTGTTATGCCACCTTTGCCACCACCTAGTGGAATATTTACGACTGCACATTTTATTGTCATCCATAATGCGAGCGCTTTAACCTCGTTGATATCCGTATTTTGGTGGAAACGAATACCGCCTTTATATGGGCCACGCGCATTATTATATTGCACACGATATGCTTCGAAAATTTTGAGAGATCCATCATCCATTCGCACAGGTATTGAAGCGCGAACTTCGCGATTTGGATGTGAGAGTATTTGCAATATATCTGGATGCAGTGACGTAATTGCATTCGCACGTTGTAATTGCTCTAATGCATTTTCAAACGGATTGTTCATATGTCTTTACCATATCCTGCAGGATGTGGAAGTGCAAATAGTATCCACAATTGACATGACTTACAAAAGTATGGCAGCGGTATAGATGTGGGTATATAATTTATGTATTAATTTTTTTATATGGAACCAACTATACAAGATGTATTACAGACCATTGGTCAGTTTTCAACTAATATGGATAGGGAGTTTTTTGGTATTAGGGGAGAGATTAGTGGATTGAAAGATGAAGTTGGTGGGTTGAAAGTAGAAATCGGAGGATTGAAAGTAGATGTATTGAGTATGAAGGGTGATATTAGAGAATTGAAAGGTGATGTGTTGAGTATTAAAGGGGATATATCGAGTATGCAGGGGGATATTAGAGGAATGAAAGTAGAAATTGGAGGATTGAAGGGCGAAATGTCAGGTATGAAGGGTGAGATCTTAGGTATAAAAAAAGTAATGGCAACTAAGGGTGATATTTCTAAAATATATACAGAAATTGAGGGAATT
>JAHFIO010000115.1 GCA_023246325.1 Candidatus Uhrbacteria bacterium
AACATTTATATTATAGAATAATTCTTTTTAATTTCTTTAATTTTATTTTCGGCGACCAATAATCTTTTTTTCAATGCATCCGCAACCAACATGGCGCGTTCAAATTTTTCTACCCCTATATCCAAATCCGTTTCACCCGCTTCAAACCATTTTGTAATTTCTTCTAATTCCGAAAAACCTTTCACGACATCTATTTCTTTTGTATCAGTTTTTTTTGACATATATCGATTATAGTAATGTAGGTTGGGCAGGATGAGTACGTGCCTTCACCACCCCATCTGCAAATTGAATATTCACCTCTATTCCAGGTAATACATTTTTCACTGATGCTATGGCATGTCCATCCACACCACGAACCAATGCATACCCGCGCTGTAAAACACGCATTGGATCTAAAGAAGCTAATAAACGCACATGCGATTGCAACGTATCTTGCATATCGCATACCCATTTTGCCATGCACGACACACATTGAGAAGTAGAAAAATCAAGTGCACTCATACGTGCGCGCACCCATCCTGCTGGTGAAGTTAAAGCCCGCTCTAAAACCATGGTATATTTTTCTATTTTGTCATCCATAGCGCTTTCAATGTCCTGAATAAGCGTCGCAAGTTCATAGATAATATCCTGCCGATCTGGAATCAAACGTCGCGCGCAATCAGTTGGCGTTGAGCCGCGTATATCTGCAGCCTCTTCCGCCAAAGTCACATCACGCTCATGACCGATCGCAACCAAGGTTGGAATTTTTGACGCATAAATTGCGCGTACAACACGCTCATCATTAAAACACATTAAATCTTCAAATGAACCGCCACCACGTGTCAAAAGCAATACATCATACTCACTTTCCTGCGCTTGCATTATTGCCCCAACTATATCTGGTGGCGCATGTTCACCCTGAACCGTTACATGATACGAATCAATTTCCATTCCGCCCCATCTTTCTTGCAAAATACGAATCACATCGCCATACGCAGCGGATTCTCGTGATGCAACGAGAGCAATACGTTTAGGAAAACGTGGCAATACGCGTTTTCGCGATGGATCAAATATACCCTCTTTCTCTAATCGCGCGCGTAAAAGAGCGAGTGCTTTTTTCAAGGTCCCTTCACCAGACAATTCAACGCGATCCGCTTTAAGAGAAAATTTTCCATATTTTGGATATATACCTGGAGAACCAAAAACTTTCACCTTCATTCCATCTTCAATTGGCATTTTTATTTGCCACGTTGTAGCAAAAATATTAATAAGCCCACTCTCATCTTTTAAATCAAAATTTATCCATTGACCTTGACTAATTTTAAAACCCGTAACCTCCCCTTCTACACATAATTCATTTGAATCCCAAACGGCTTTTAATGCCGTATTTATATAGGTAATAAACGCTGTTACGGTTAGTATTTGCATATATATATGCTAGCACTTCGGCAGGATATTGGGGTCAGGCACCAAACTGTGGATAAGTTCTTTTAAAAAACTTATCCACAGTTTGGTGCCTGACCCCACAAAAAAATCCACGATACTCGTGGAGTTTAATTCATATTTGGATCACTATTTCCATTTGATCCATCAGGTTCTGGATCTTGCTTCTTTGGCTTTTTAGAAACCCGAGGCTTTTTTGGTTTTGGCATGGATCCATCAAGCTTTGCTTGCGTTATTTTCGTTTTTGAATTCGGTGGCGAGCCAGTAGCCAACTCAACAAAATCTTTCTCAAGCTGTGATTGCAAAAGAACAACTGGGACTTGTACCGAACTCGGCACTACAGTTTCCGCTTCATACCGAATAAGCTCTTCAAACGCATCCGTTCCCTCAACTTTTACTTGTATAGAAATAGTCAACTGAGTCGCAGTAACTTTCTTTGTAGCTTTCATGAGTACCTCCAATGTACTCACGTAGGATATCGACTTCAATCAACCTCGTCAAATCAAAATTTTTAACCATAAAGGGACCAATACCCAATACAGAACTCCCCATCCTACATTCGTAATAAATAAATCAACAGAAAACCATGGGTCTTCCTTCACGCCAAAGAATCCTTTTCCTGAAATCGGCAGGATAATCACTGCAACAACTATGGTAATAAACAAACACCAACTCATAATTCCAAAAAAAGTAAAATCTGGTGAATATTGATGTTGAACAAGTTCAGCGTATATTGCTCCGAATCCTGCCGATGTCATAAGATGAACTAAAATGCCCATAATGTGCCCTTCTCGTTCAGTTATTTGTTGTCCCAAAACAGATACGCGCCCAATATCGGATACATAATTACCCGCTCCTATATATGGAGCAATATACGCAAGCAATAATAAAATAGCACCTGCAAAAATTCCTGCTATAAGTCCAGCTAATACCATATTAATTTGAAATAAATACTTTCGCTGTATTCATAATTTGTGATGAAGCACATGCCCCTTGCGACTGTGCAACAAATGCATCAAATGCTGTTTTATCCATAGACATAAATTGTGGCAAGGTCGATGTTGGAATTAATGTCGTCACATATCCTTTCGACATTTCAAATGCAGTTGGTCCTGAAAATAATTCTGACATCGCATTTTGCATATTCAATTCAGAAGATACAAACACTTTTCTTTCAACAGGAATAGTTTTCACACAATCTGCCATTTTATTTTTTTTCATAAAATGAAGAACTACTTTCTTCTCACAAGATACCGAACATAA
>JAHFIO010000116.1 GCA_023246325.1 Candidatus Uhrbacteria bacterium
CTTAGTTCTCGAGATTCTATTGTGCAAGCATTTGCATGGGCGCATGTGTCCGGATTGTATTTTGTTGCTCCGAATGATGAACCGGATTTGTTGGCAGCCAAGTCGTTAGCAACATATTTTAGAGAATTGCGAAATGCATATGAAATGAAATTAGCGCCCTGTGATGTGCTTGCGATGGGTTCTGATTTAACGCCCGTATGTCATGGGTTAGAAAAATTGTTTGTAGAAAAAATTCATCCCGTGATTTTACGACAGGTGGTTGAGTCAATCTCAGAAGCAGTTCTTCTGTTGCATCTCGTAGAAAAACATGGTTTGGAAAATTGTGTTCCAAATCAAGTACGAAATTTTCTTCAGTTGTGTATGTTTGGCAATTATCCTTTTGCGATTAATCAAAAAGGAGTTTTGTATACGCAATGTGCATAAGGGGCATTATGTTGATGCCTCTTTTTTATTTGGTGACTTTTCGTATTGTATGTCACAATGAGATGCATGAATACTATAAAAGTATTATTAGATATATTTTTGCATCTTGATACTGCATTAAGCAGTATTGCCGCGCAGTTTGGTATAGGAATTTATGCAATACTTTTTTTTGTATTTTTTAGTGAGACAGGGTTAGTCGTCACTCCTTTTTTACCAGGAGATTCATTACTCTTTGCTATAGGTGCATTTGCTTCTGTTGGTGGAGTGTCTATATGGGTAGCATTCACGATTCTTTTATCGGCAGCTATACTAGGAAATACGGTTAATTATATAATAGGCAATAACTTAGGGATAGCTTTTTTTAATCGTCCTGGAAAAAGACAGTATATACATGAAAGGCATTTAGAAAAAACAAAATTATTTTTTATTGCACATGGAAGTAAGGCGGTGATTTTAAGTCGTTTTATTCCCATCATACGAACATTCGCGCCTTTTATTGCAGGGGTCAGTCAAATGAAAATAAGTGAATTTATGTTTTCGAATATAGTCGGTGCGCTTGCATGGGTGTCGTTATTTCTTTTTGGTGGTTATTTTTTTGGTACGATTCCATTTGTAAAAGAACATTTTAGTCTCGTTATTTTCATTATTATTTTAGTTACGACACTTCCCCCAATTATTGTTGGGATTAGGCACAAAGTGTAATTGGTATTTGATGTACAGTTAGACTTTAGTGCTGGACTTCACGAGTATCCTGTATATATCGATTAATGCGAATAATAAACTGAGTAAAAGTGGTCCGAAAATAAATCCTGCAGGTCCAAAAAATGCGAGGCCTGATAGTACAGACATTAATACGAAAAACGGATGTATGTTTACTCCACGTGCGACAAGGGCAGGACTTAAAAAATTATCAACCAATGAAACAATAATAAGAGACCATACAAGCAACCCAATGGCTAATCCTGCCGATTGAGTAGCATATATATAAATGACGGCAGGAATCCAAACGAGAGATGTACCTATACCCGGAATCAGTGAACAGATGGCAGTAATTGATCCCCAAAGTGTTGCGTTCGGTATTCCAAATAGTGCAAGCCCAATACCCATAAGTATTCCTTGAATAATTGATACGAGGAGCGATCCCATTAAAATAGATCGCATGGCTTTTGTGAGACGTGTATAAATTTCAGCATCGAATTCATTTTTTAGCGGGCTTAAATGAATTAATTCTTGTTTTAATTGCAGGCCCTCTTTTAATAAATAAAAAACAGCAATAATGAATATAATAAAATGTAAAATAGATTCCACGGTTCCTGTAAAAAATCCTCCAACATGGCTTGCGAGCCATGTCACCAATTGTTTTACCAGATCATCTATATCAATTTTAAAATGTGGTAATTTTGTATGAATACTTTTTAATATAATATCGTTTACAATGTGTGATACGGTATTTTGATCAGTTTGAATTTGTGAATATACATCTGCGGTTTCTTGAAAAATACGTATACTAAAAAATATGAGAGGGATTAAAACAATAATTAACCCAAGCGCCATGGTGAGGAGGGCTGATAATCCAGTAAGTCCGTGAAATAATTTTACGAACTTTTTATGTATAGGGTGTAATACAACAGCACATGTTGCCGCCAATATGAGTGTTCCCATAAACGGTAAAAACATGTAGAGCGTGAATCCACCTATCGCGATTAAAATACAGAAGAAAAATATATTTTGTAATTTATTTTTTTGTATCATATACCCATTGTATCACGTTCGCGCATACGATACTGTATATGTATGCGGTTTCGATTTTTGTATGTATACGTAACATGTGCATTAGCACTTGTTGTACCTGTCATTGCACAAGCGGAAGAAATTTTACCAATGGGTATTTTTCATATGGCTGATGGAAAATATTTTCAACCGTCTACGGGAAAAACCGCTGATATGTTACAGGATTTCGTAATAGCTGAATCGTCACCAACACATGAAATTCAAATAATTGAAACGGGTAGTATTTCAAAACCAATTAAAATTATTCCAACTGATAATTTTCCTTTGAAACGTGCTATACGACATGGACAAGATATTTTACGAGGAAAAATTGCAAAAGAAAATAAGAATACGAAAAAAATCATTGTTGGGAGTGAACCAACAACGCGTTATATTACACTCGCTGTTTGGAATCCTGCCGATGATAAAATACGATTGGTAAGCGGAATGAAAAA
>JAHFIO010000117.1 GCA_023246325.1 Candidatus Uhrbacteria bacterium
CTCCCTGCTTCTCTGCGAAATGCAGTTGAAAATCCAACGTATCGAATGGGTAAATCTTTTTCTTCCAAAACCTCATCTGCATGCATAGGCCCTAATGTGTGTTCTGCGCTTCCAATGAGATATAAATCATCTTGCGGTAAATGATATCGCTCATCTTTATCTTCATCTGACAGTCGCGCCATCTTTATATACATTTCAGGACGAATCATAACAGGAGGCAAAATTGGTTCAAATGTTTTTGTGCTATACCCATCCTCAATGCTACTTGCAATTTTTTGTATTTCTTTTTCGTCCGTAAGGATTCGATATACATATTGCAACAGCGCAAATTGAAGCCATACTGCCGCACCTTTTAAGTAGTAAAATCTGCTGCCAGTTACTTTTGCGGCGCGTTCAATATCGATCATACCTAATTCTTCCCCTAATTGCACATGATCTTTCGGTTCAAAACCGAACTTTGGAATATCTCCCCATGTTCGCAGAACTACATTTTCCGTATCATCTTTTCCAATTGGTACGTCGGAAAAAGCGGGATTCGGGATTTTATAAAGCTCTTTTACGATGAGTTCTTCCACTTTGCGAATCTCATCTTCTAACTTTCGAATGCGTTCTTTTGTATTTTTTAATCTCTGGATGGTTTCTGTGTCAGGCTTATTTTTTGATGCGGCATTAATTTCATGCCGCAAATCATCACATTCTTTTTGCAACTGGTTTTGTTTTGTTTTGCCCGCTATAATAGAATTAATATCAACCGAAACTCCCTTTAATTCTGCTGCTTTTTTGAAAAAATCAGGTTGTGCTAATAATTTTTTTATATCAATCATTTGAAATAAATTATGCGAAGCAGAAAAAAACCCCCGTCTTCACCGCTTCCTCTTATTATCTTTGTGATTATTATAAGTGTGTTGGGAATTTTTTTTGTCCTACAACAAAGTAATGTCTTTCGCTTTAAAACCGTAGAATTTAGCGATTCTGCAATTCATATTCCTCAAAATCCACCTTTATTTTTCTATCGTTTTACTTTTTCCCAATATCTTTTTAAAATGTACCCCGATATTATCTCTGTACAGTTAAAACCTTCATATCGTACCTCTGTTCTTTTTGTAGCCACTGAACGAGAAAAACCTGCGGCACGCCTATGCACTGATACCTGTTTTTTGCTTGGAGAGCATGGGTATATTATTCCTGAACTAACATCAACCCCAAAGCATCTCTTTCTCATTACCAGTAATTTAGGAGTTATCCCGTATAGTGTTTTGGAAAAACCTATCCTCTCAACGCTTTCGCAAATTATAGAATTTAGCAATTTATCTGTCATTCCTTTGCAATCAGCTGATATTCTTACGAATAAAGATCTGCGCATTAAAACCCAAACAGGATGGTATATTCTTATTAATCCACAAAAAGATGTTGATAAGCAGATGCGTAAGCTGACCTATTTTGTAAAAAATAAATCATCTCAATTGAATTCAATACAATATATTGATCTCCGTATTTCTCAAAAAATTTACTATAAATAAGAGAAAAATTAAATTTTCAAAATTACAAAAATGCAAATAGCTGATCCTATTTAACTTTGGTGTATTGTTGCCTAAATCAATTTATCTTTTAGGAAATTGAGAATGAACGTTGTAAGATCTGATTGATTTTTCAATAAATCAGTTCCGTGTCCTCCGGATGTATATAGCTTTACGGTAAATGATTCATTCTTTTTTTGAAGTTCTTGTATAGTTTGTGCTGAATATGCGTCATCTTGTGCAGCAATTAAAAATATCTTTGAGGCAACATCTTCATACGGGAGTGTTTCGGTTTCAATGCCACGATAGTTGATCCCCGGAGAGAGTGCTATGACTGCCTTTACTGCTTTATTTTCTGCTGCATATTTCATTGCAAGATTAGCTCCAACACTTGCACCAATTAAAAATTGGGCATCTTTTGCAAATCCTTTCCCCTCTAAAAATTTACGAGCAGATTGTACATCAAAAATACTTTGCTGATGATCGTTATCTGAAAATTTTCTGTAATCTAATTTCCCCTTTAAGGAATTGACGCTTTCTCCGTGTCCTCTTAAGTCAATCGCCAACGCACTCAATCCCTGTTTATTTAATGCATGCGCAAGACCAACAAAACTTTTCCGATCTTCAGGCATTGCATGTAATAAAATACCTGCCTGCTTTCCTCCCTCTACTGGATACCAATCTCCGATAATATCAACACCATCATCTGTCTGCATAACTACTCGTTCTGCTTGTGTTGCTTGCATCGTTTGTGGAGTCTCTCCATTTTTAACTGACGAAATGCGATTTTTTAACAATGAAAATATTTTTCCTGCACTCAAGGCTAAAAGTACGACAACGACAATCATAAAAACTAATTTTTTTGCCATTACGTAAATTATAACCCTCCTTTTGTGCCAAAGATGCTTTACCGGGGGCAAGAAAAACCACTAATTTTCCATACACCATTTACGTTTTTTAAGCTCACTTCTGCAATACCATTACTGATGCCCGTAAAAACACGCACCGCAGCTTGATTATTACGCATGACTGCCTGTTTTACTTCAATAGTACCCGGAATATCTCCCGTACATAAAACCGGATCTATCCCCTTTGAGATAGCGGTTCCTGCGATACTCGTAGTTGCGTTT
>JAHFIO010000024.1 GCA_023246325.1 Candidatus Uhrbacteria bacterium
TTATTTGGCGAGTAGATATTGGAAACACCTCTATAACCACTTTGATTCACGATCAAAATGGATGGTTTCTAAAGCGCTTGAATGCGACACCGCATTTGGATAAAAAATTCTAATCCTGCCGAAAAAGCAGGATTTTTTATTTAGGAGTATACTATATACATGCCGCACCGCTCTTTACGGGAATATCATCAAAAAGCTCGTGATACATTCGAGTTACATTTTTTTGATAGACCATTAGGACTTTTATTGGTTATAGGATATAAAGCTATTTGGGGTTTAGCATCTGTGACTTCTGGTATTTTCGTTATACTGCAAATACCAAATTATGCCGTAGCATTATCCAACGATACACAAGATTTATTCTGGCGCTGGATATTTGAAAAATTTGCACTATATCACTTAAACCCAAGCACCTTTAGTACAGTTATAATTGGGTTAGGTATAACAAAAATTCTTCTTGCAATTTGCTTATGGTATCGTTTTCAGTTGATTCGTGATATTGGTTTAGCTTTTTTTAGTGCAATGGGAATATATGGCATCTATCATGCCACTACTCACTTTTCTCTTATTACAAGCTTTGCTTTATTTGTAGATATCTGCGCGGTTCTTTATTTTTGGAAAATACTCCCCATACATTTAACAAAAGAACATATTTATGAATGATGGTTTTTTTTCAATACTCCATTTTCCCATTGATATAATCCTCCGCTCAAATTCCCAGCATCCTGCCGTGTAAGCCAAATAACTGGTCGACCAGTAGAAAGAGGCTTCGTACATTCAATATCCAAAAATCTTGGTGTCCATGTTCCGCTATTACCGATAAATTTTTCATTTTGCCATATACCAAATGCAGCGTGCGTATGACCAAAAACAATAGCCGGCACCTTATATATGTCCGAAATATTTCTTTCACATGCATTCACTCGAGCGAAAATACTATTCAATGATTCATTTTTTGGCAAGATATAATGATATATGGATAAGACTATGCATGAAGCAATAGCTGTTTTTAACATGAGATATTCCCCTGAAAAAGTAAGAGTAAAAACCATAAGTGCACACACAACGATACAAAGTGTCAGATAATCTAAATGTAATTCACGTAAAACACGAATACGTGCATCTTCTGATGGTTTTGCAAATTCCAATATATGCTTTCGTAATAATTCTCTAGAAATTTTCGTTTCCGTATACGCCTCTTCAAGCATACGTCCTAATAGACGCTCATCTATATGTGTACGACTTTTCCATGTTGTAACAAAAGTTCGTACCGAACCTTTCATCCAGGCAAATATAAGCGATCGTTTTGTTAAAAAATAATGCTGCACCCAATGTGAAATATATTCTGAAAAAGAAAGCATGAACGAATTATCAACATGCGGATTAAAAAAACCCATTCTACTTACCAAATGCCTACACGTGAGCGAACCAAGTGTGGGTTGAATATTTTTTCCCGTATCATCAAATGGAAATGCGGGATATCGATAACACGTATATGAATCATATTGATTTCCATGTTCAATATGAATTTTATTAGGTGAAATATAAAACCAATTTCTAAATATAATATTGTGAGAAATTTTTGTACGTAATATAGTACGTACACCTTCAAATATAAGTTGCGTATCATGATTACCAGAAATAAAAACAAGTCGATGTCCTGCCGAATGTAATTTGCGCAATGCAGCTATAAATACTGTATGATCTTGCAAGATACGTTTCATAGTTTCAATCGCATGCTCTTCTGAACGAGCACAATCATCATATAATACTTCTCCATCTATAATAGGCAAAACATCAAAATCAAATATATCACCATTTAAAACAAGTTCAACGCTTTTCGGCTCTGCCGTGGCACATATATACTCTACAAGCTGAGAAAAATCTGTATCTGGAAAATACTTTTTTTGTCTATATCGTAACCATAACCCATTGCCAGGCATAGCCTCACATAAGTGAATATCAGAAATGACTATAGTATGTATGGTCATTTATTTCCAAAACGACAGGATAATTCCCATAAGAAATAGCTCAACAAAATAAAATGAAATAGTAATCATCCATAGTTTTATCGGCTGTTTACCCCAAAGCACTTCCGACATTGATACCGGAACCATAAAACCAAGCCAGACCCACAGTGCAGTCATAAAAGAATCAAAAATTGAAACCGCCACTATTCGTGTATGTGCTAAAACAAATGCCATAACCAGCGCACCAATATATGTGATGGCGTACTTACGTGCCATACCACTTTTTATCATACCCTGTTTTTTAAACTCATCTACCTTTTCTTGAGTCATCCCCGTTAACTTCATATATTGCTTACCAAATAAAGCACCAAACCAAATTGAACCTAATACAAATCCTGCAAGTGAAGCGAGAAATACGGCGAAATAATTCAATGGAACAAAAGGCATAAAAAAAATATAATGAATAATATAAAGAGTATACACATACTACAATAAAAAAACACTCCGATATTACTCGGAGTGTTTTAAAAGCTTATGCTTTTGAAACATTGACTGCGCGTGGACCCTTGTCTGACTGTTCAATGTCGAATGACACAGTGTCACCTTCACGAAGATCATCGAAAGCTACGCCATTCAATGCGGATGTGTGAAAAAACACATCTTTATCTTGACCGTCTGGAGTGATGAAGCCAAAACCACGATCGGTTTTGTTTTTAATCTTTCCTTGCATATTGGTATGATTGTATAAAGAGTTATGCTGCACACAAGGCTTACTTATGCGACTTTTTGTAGAAAATCGACGTATTTCAACTCAAGTCCTGATATACTAACACATTTTCAAACTTTTGGCAAGGGCAGGATGGAGTTAGAGAATAATTCTCACGCCTCCAAATTGGTCATATGAAAAAGTATGATGTTCGTGAATAGAGCCTATAAAAACTTTATTCAGAGGCACGTGATGTTGTGATGCAAATTTGCGAACCGTATCTGGAGAAAATTTGCTCTTGATAAACTGTGTATCTATACGGAAATGTGGAAAGAAACCACTTGTCTGTATAGAATCAACTAGGTCGCGAAGACGTCGAATAAATCCCTGCGGTTGATCTCCGCAATGTATCAGCGTAATGCGATGACCACTTTCATTTTCATGAATATAATTTAAAATACGTTGAATTTTATCAAAATTATATACAAAAACATATAGTCTCTCATGCGCATATCCTGCATATTTCTTTTCTAAAATTTTTCGTATAAAAGATATATGTGAAAAAATAATCAATAACTTTTTAACAACATCTTTTTTATATAAAACTGCAAAAACCAAAAGAATCGCTGGAATAAAATATGTTAAAAAATATGCGGTATTTTTTGGATCAATATTTATATTGCCCATGAGCCCAATGAGCGTTGAAAACAGTGCCAGAAGAACAAACGGAAGAAACGCATGATACCCACGCTTTAAATCTGATCGCGTATGTCTTAAAATTAAATTGCTTACAGCAAATAACGACATGACACCCAAAAAACTTATTGTATATACACCTGCAAGTGATAATAATTCACCTTTTGTGACAAGTAAAATTGACGCACACAAAAGAAAAAAAGTGAGAATAATTCTTGGATGTGATTCTTGTTTATTTACTTTTAATAAAAAACTTGGCAGACAACCATCAAGTGACATTCTATTCATTAAACCGGATACACCAACATATCCCGTTAATACAGCTCCACACAAAACAAAAAAAGCATTAATTGAAACCCATCCAAGAAAAAATAATCCGCCCATATGATATGCGGCTTCTGCCAATACGAAATCTTTGGCTTGTGATATACCCGGAAGTGACATGAGATGTACAACCACATATGCAATAAGTGGATTAAAAATTAAAACACCCAATGTCATATTACGTAATGTTTTTTTAAATACACCATCCTGTTGTTCTTCTACAAAATTTGCAGAACTTTCAAATCCAGACACACCTAATAAACAAGCAGAAAATGCGAGAAAAAATGTTTGAAGTAATCCCCCATTTTTTACAATAATCGCTGATGTCATAGATACACTTTGTACCAAATCAATCCCCGCTCCCTGTAAAATGAGATATATACCGAATACAGAAAATGACGCGAGTGTAATAATATGAAATACAAAAATTCCTGCAGCGACTTTCGCTGAATCTTTTACTCCTGATATCACAAGTAAGGCAAATAAAAACAGAATAAGAAGAACGCACGGAAGCACCGCGCTTTGAATAAATATGCTTGAAATCGGTATAAAACCTTGATCTGATAATTTTTCTAAAAAGAAAAATAAATATTCAACACCTGTTTTTGCAGAAATAACTGCGGTTGCTATATACGATAAAATCGTCATAACCCCTGCAATAGATGCAAGTGTTTTAGACGTACCATTTAACAGTGCATTATATGCTCCTCCATTTACCGGCAATGCCTCCACGACCTCTCTATAAACTGATTTATAAAAAAATAACACCATTGCGACACATAATAAAACGATTGGTGCATATAAACCTGCGAATATAGCTGCGATTCCTGCAACATATAATGCAGAAGACAGAATATCATTTCCACAGATAGCTGTAGAATAAAATTCACCTAATTTTTGATGTTTTTTGTGAGAGGACATATAAAGTACAGTATGTACCTCTAGTATATCACATTATACTATTAATTCGAGTTGTTTTTTTATTTCTTCTATTTGATGAGAGCTCATTTTACTCAATGCATGTATAAGCGATATTTTTTCTTCAAGTTCTAGTGGTAAAGAAAAAATATTTTTTACACAAATGGTCATTTCAAACGTAAGCGGCATAATATCAAAACCACTAGATTCTGCCCAGAGTATACAGGCCGTATACGCATCCCCGCTCACCATAGACACACGGTGTTCAAATAAAATATGCTGAGATACAGAATTTTTAATTTCCACTATTTCTTTTAAACTAGGTATTCCTTTTTCACATAATTCTAAGATAATTTTATTCATAAACAATTCTGTATCCTGCAGATAGTCTACTCCTGAATATACACCATGAGTAAACGTAAGTATTCCACATATACTCTGTTGTCTATCGCCTATATACAAAAATTGTTTCATATTATTTCGTTGAATGAGTAGGTGCTTTTGTTTGCGCCGTTTGAATCATGTGATTCGCGATTTCCATGCATTCTTTTTTTTCTTCTGGCGTTAATTTTTTAAACAATGTATCAAATGCCTCAATCGTTCCATTCCCAGAATGTAAATGAAAAGAATTCCCATATGCATTTCTCACATGCATACGATTTGCTCGCGAAAAAAGAGCGTCCTGTACGATGCTGTTCAATAACGCTTTCATATGTAAAATTTTTATATTTTCTGTATCCACTCGATCAATAGAAACTAATACATATCGCAAATCCGGACTTACATCTAAACCGGATATTCGTTTTATTTGATAATACATATCATCCTCATTCATCGTAGTATCATGCAATATACCAAGTAATTTTTTAGATAGCTCACGCTGAAGCATTTGTTTTTCTAGCATCCTGCCAAATTGAATATATTGTACTTGATCATGCATTTCAGATAATAATATCTCTCTTTTTTTTGCTGCATCCCATGGCTTAAATCCAGGAGCAGTCATTTCTAAGTGTGTACGTATTAAATTCACAGAATGAACCGCGCCTTCATGACTTGCGTGATATCTCGTTTGTAATCTATTCATAAATTCTTCCCCCCATGACTCCCAATCATCTCCATATTGAAATTTCAATGCTTCTCGCATAAGTTCAGCGAAAAATTCAATTCGCTTTATATGCAATTGATTTTTTTGCTGACTCGCATCTATTGGCATCACTTCTTCCGGATAATTAAATTTTGGACGTCCCTCCTCATTCACGGCCATAAGATTTAAATACATAAGTGTCAAAACTTGTTCGGAATTTAAATTTGGTGCTGAAACAAAATCTGCTCCATGTGCTAATTCATGTAATGCGGTATCAAATAATTGATACAAAACATATGAATGCATTTCTGTTTCTTTTTTATTCAATTTTTCAGATGTAAACTCAATAGTCACTTGATTCCCATCACCCGGTATTTCACAATGACCATATTCCACTTGACCTTCAAAACCCTTATACCCCATTGGCACATAATGTGGATTTACTTTAAATGTTTTCAAATGCCCATGTGCCCACCACGCTTCTGGTATTGTTTCTTGAAAAAATTGTTTTACCAATTTTAGATCGACATCCAAAGCTTCAAATCCTTGTATATCCATACTTTGACCTTCAAACTCATGTGCACGTTTTGCAATTTGTTGTTGCATATGTATATCTGCAGCAACAACATCCTTACCATATGCATCATTCAAATTATGTAACATCACTTGATTACTAGGAAGATGCCGATACAATGATGTTTGCGGCCTTGTTTCTGCATGAACCGCGCGCAAATCACCTTCCTCAAATTTCAAACCTCCTGCACACCCCTCTAAAGAAGCGATACCAGTTGATAGTAAAAATGCTCGAAATATTTTCGAGCGCATCGCAGCTTGCGTCATTTTTTTTAAAACCGAATTACGTGGATCTTCTTTTATTTCACCCCCTTGTTTCGGCAGGATACGTTCAAACGGATTCATACTAAATCACAGTATAAACTACCATGCATGAATATACAATTTATGTATTCATCATTATGGAATACATATTGAAAAATTTATAAAATAAGCGTATGATATACATATGAAATTACACGACATATTTTTATATGTAACCAATAATGAACCCATATCTCGCCATGAGGAACATTTCGACATGGTTTTTTTCATTGTGAATACATCAGCTCTCATAATCGGTATTTTTTTACTACTAAAACACGATGAAGCACAATGGATTCCCTTTCTCATAATCGAATATTCCTGGGCCCTCGACAATATGAGACATAATAGGCCGTAAGCCCTATCAAAATATAAAAAAAGACCGCGATTATATCGCGGCCTATACCAGAAAATTTATTTTACATAATCTCGACGAAATTCATCGAAAGCCGACATCGCACGAGAAAGTAAAACTTCTTTGGTGCACATTTCATCACACAGCATCATATTACGATACCCAATATCATATAGCCAAGCGAGCTCAGAAAAATCAACGCAATCGGCTACTGTTTTATGAATAGTTGAAAGCAGGATGCGTGATCCAACGACCCCTTCTGGATCAGCCGCTAGCAATTCTTTCGTAATACGTGGCATTCGAGCAGGTCGATTAATTTCTACATACAAATCACCACGTGCATTTACAAGAGTAAGATTTGGCTTTTTCTTGAATTGTGTAAGTGCATATCGCAGTCCAGCCTCGGTTTCAATTTTGAGCATTACCTCAGAATCTGTGCCGACCAGCTCAAAAAATTCATCAATATCCGATTGCGCCTCTACATAGGAAAGAAAATATTTCTTGAAACCTGCTTTACGCACACGTTCAATTTTTGCTTTTTCCACTTCTGTAAAAACTGGTCCAAGCATTTTATAACTTGGATGTCGAATATGAACAGATTCACCCTCATAAATCATGCTTTCTGCGGGTTCATACGGACTAAGCACCAAGCGCCTTCCCTCATCTTCAATGCTCATAAGAAGCGCGGATTCTACTCCTGCCTTAAAAAGGATAGGCGTAGGTGTTTTTGCTTGAATAGGATGATTCAATTCGATTTCATAATGATCTTCGAAAGATGTGACCTTCGAAATACGCGGCTGACGTGCCTTAACATCGAAGTACATGGGACATGTATTTTTCGTTTTTTCGAAAATTGCCAGCTCAGTTTCAAGCTCGAACAATGAAACTTGCGCACTATTCAATCGTACGAATTCAATTCGTGAATCACGAGCGAATTGCGAGAAGTGTGGGAAACTAGGACAAAGCGTGACAGAAAGTTTGAGAGATTTTTTCATTGCATGCTCCTTGTTTTTTTGTGAACACGTAACCGTGAAAAAAAAGAGGGAAGGGTGCTAACACCCCTCCCTTACACCAAGTTACCGGATTTTTTTCCACCACCGGTAGGTTTATGCAGGGTGCTTTTCCCCTTACCAAGCAGCTTAGACGTTTTCGGCGAATTGCCGCCCGTGGATTTCGGGAGAGCATGTACGGTCTGAAGAGACTTATACACAGTATCGACCTGTTTCTTGGTCTGACGACCGGTAAGCTCTTTCTTGAAATAATCTTCCCGACCAACTTCCTTCGCCAGGATGCCGAAAATCACATCAACGACTCTATCCGCATCAGGCAAAAGCGCGATGCGGTCCGAACCGATGAGTTGCTTCCAGCAATTATATACAGTCGTTGTATCAGAATCCATATGATCCTTATCCAAGGTTCCGTATCCATATGGCTTCAGTACAACATATACCGAATACATCTCCATCAGCTCTTCAAAAATTTCTTCGCGAGACATAGCTCTTTCAATATCTACTTTTGCAAAATTCTTCGCACTCGATTTAACAACCGAATGATGTGGCATTTCATCTGTGATGAAAATATAGATAGGCTTGATGATTGCATTGGGCATCTGAACATTCCGTGCGCTATACAGCGCAGGAACACCGTGAGCCTCACACATATGATCCGAGCCACCACCGCCACCAACATGAAGCAGATTTTCCAAGGATGTCTTCATTTCCGTTCCCTTTGTAAAGGGTTGGATCTGAAGCGTATAGGTATCAGCAGTATCACAGAATGCGCCGAAGCTCACCTCTGCTTCTTCTGACAAATATTCTGTCCGCATCTCATGATCAAGATATGGCAACTTGCCAACAATGACTCCGGGCCATCCACCCATCGAGCCAGTGAAATCAATGTCTATGCGTACAGGATGCGTACTCGTTGACGTAAGCGTATCCGGAACCAAATCCGACTGCTTTACGTTATTGGCAGCAGCTTTTGCTGCACCACGTCCTGCATCTTTATCATATTGCTGCCGCGCAGCAGTGAAATTGTGCCCAGCCCATTGCCCTGGAGAGTAGTCACTTGATTCAGACATGATCGTTTCCTTTCCGTAACGGTTGTTAAGTTAAGAAAAAAGTAAGCAAGATAAGAAAAAGAAAATTAAATGCCCGGAATGGGCTTCATCTTCGAGCTCTTGCGCTTGAAAGACGCTGCACGAACCTCTTTAATAAGGTCGCACAAATCTTCCTTCCCGTATTCTGGACGACTCATCACATCTCGAGAAACAAGACGTCGAATGAAATCCTCCATGGGTTTTGGCAAATCGTTTGGAATTTGCTTCCGCGCCACTTTCTCCATACCACCCGTAAGTGCATAGATCATGGTCATACCAAGGCTATAATAATCCGACTGTGGAAGTAAGGTTAGTCCCTTCATTTGCTCAGGTGGAGCAAAGTATTGGGTATACCCTTTACTATTTTCCATAGCACTTGGTTTCACCATAGCCAGACCAAAATCAACCAAAACAGCCATATGTCTATCCGCCTGAACAATGATATTTTGCGGCTTCACATCGCCGTGAAGTACGCCATGTTGATGAATATACATAAACGCATTCAAAACACGTTCAGTAATCCACGCAACATGCTCAGGATCAAGCTTTCCCGCTTTTTCAATCACTTGTTCCAATGTCAGACCTGGAATATAGCTCATAACGAGAGCCAAGCTCCCATCATCAAGCCGTACCAATCCCCTTGCGGCAGGAATCGCATAATGACGTAAATCCCACATCGCGCATGTCTCTTTTATAAGAATTTCCTCATACTGTGGGGAAATCTCAGAGCAATGTTTAATGCATACGGGCATACCCGTCAGGATATGTTCTCCCGTATAGGTTTTACCAAATCCACCTTCAGCAATTTGCTTGAGAACGCGGTATTCACCAATAATCTTGCCTACCGATGC
Organism: Candidatus Uhrbacteria bacterium; assembly: GCA_023246325.1. GTDB lineage: Bacteria > Patescibacteriota > Patescibacteriia > 2-12-FULL-60-25 > 2-12-FULL-60-25 > JAHFIO01. The sequence continues at coordinate 9,879 of JAHFIO010000024.1, forward strand.
CTTTGCACTTCGCTCTGCATCATACTGTGCCCTTTTGACAGGATCGCAAAGCGTATCATGTGCCTGATTCAGCAAAACAACGGTTTTACCACTATTTGG
>JAHFIO010000118.1 GCA_023246325.1 Candidatus Uhrbacteria bacterium
GCGGAAATTTTGACAAAGCAATTCGTCAAATTAAGATATTATTCTTCGGATTCTTCCACCGGTCGTTTATACTCGCATCCCTCCTTCGGACATTTGATGAATTTTTTCCCATGTTGTACGAGAGTAGGGTATGAACATGTAGGGCATGTTTCTCCAGTTGGTTTATCCCAAAAAGCTTGCTGACATGCAGGGTATGTATTACACGCAAAAAATATTTTTCGTTTTTTTGATTGTCTTTCTATAATTATTCCCTCTGCGCATATTGGGCAATGTACGGATTTTCCATCTTTTCCAATAATAGGTTTTTCAATATTCACAATATTTTTACAAGCAGGATACGTATTACAAGCTAAAAACGGACCAAAGCGTCCTATTTTTTTTACCATCATTCCGTCGGCACATGCATTGCATTTAATATCCGTAGGTTCTGGAGCAGGACGCGCTTTTTCTCCAGGCATGGGTTTTGTTCCTTTACATTCCGGATAATCTGTACAAGCAAAAAATTTTCCAAATCGTCCTCGAGTCACCTTCATATCTTTTCCACACTTTGGACATACAACATTTTTCGCAAGTAGTTGTTCTTCCGCTTCAAATGCTTTTTCCTGAATTTGCATATTTGCATGGAAAGGTCCATAAAATGCTTGCATTAAAGGTCGCCATTCCATTTCACCTTCCGCAACTTTGTCTAAAGATGCTTCCATACGTGAAGTAAATTCATGATCAACAATATCTGGAAAATGTTTCATTAGCACATCCGTTACCTCCATACCTGTTGGTGTTGGGAATAGTCTTTTCTTTTCATCTCGTTCTACATATTCACGATCAATGATAGTAGAAATAGTTGGAGCATAGGTTGATGGACGTCCTATCCCTGCTTCTTCCAATGTTTTCACTAAGCTCGCATCTGTAAAACGTGGAGGAGGTTCTGTAAAATGTTGCTTCGGTTCAATAGACGTTGCGTGTACAGTTTGTCCTTCTTTCAAAATAGGTAAAAATTTATCTTTATCTTGATCCGGATATAATTTTAAATATCCTTCGAAGATAACCGTTTGCCCCGTTGCACGAAATACAGCAGCGCCAGAACTGATATCCGCACTCATGCCTTTTAATTTTGCATCTGACATTTGCGTTGCTATAGCACGCGCCCAAATAAGTTTATATAATTTATATTCGCCAGGATCTAAAAATGTTTCTATCGATTCAGGTGTGCGGGCAGGATCAGTTGGGCGTATGGCTTCATGTGCCTCTTGCGCACCCTTTGATTTTGTTTTGTATATACGTGGTTCTGGCGACATGTATTCATTTCCAAATTCTTTTTTTACATATCCTGCCGCATCTTCAATAAACGTAGTTGATACAGATACGGAATCTGTACGCATATAGGTTATCAAACCAACTGGTCCTTCATCGCCGATATCCTTACCTTCGTATAGATGCTGCGCTATGGTCATGGTTTGTTTTGCAGAAAATCCTAAACGGCGATTCGCATCCTGCTGTAATGTGGAGGTTGTGAATGGAGGTGGGGGAGATGTTTTGCGCTCTTTTGCTTCTAAACTCGTAATGGTAAATGGTTTGCCTAAAATTTCGGAAACAATTTTTTTTGTTTCCTCTCCATTTTTTAAAGCCATCTTATCTAATTTTTTTCCGTTCAATGAATGGAGCTGCGCAGAAAATGTATTTTCTTCTGTATCAGGTGTAAATTCGCCTTCGATACTCCAGTATTCTTCTGGGATGAAAGCTATAATTTCTCTTTCACGGTCGACGATAATTCGTACGGCAACTGATTGCACGCGCCCGGCTGATAAACCACGTCGAATTTTTCGCCATAAAAAAGGCGATAGTTCATATCCAACCAGCCTATCCAGTATACGTCGGCCTTGTTGCGCATCGATTAAATGCATGTCTAATTTTCGTGGATGTTCAAGCGCATGCTGAATGGCTTTTTCCGTAATTTCGTGAAATGTAATACGTTGGACTGTATCCATTTCAACCCCTAAAATATTCGCTAAATGCCATGAAATCGCTTCTCCTTCGCGGTCTTCGTCCGTTGCGAGTAAAATGTTTTTTGCTTTTTTCGCAGCCGCCTTTAAAGCCGTGACCTTTGGTTTATGATCAACAGGAATGGTATAGGTTGGTTCAAAATTGTTTTCCACATCCACCCCTAATTTGGACTTAGGCAAGTCTCGAATATGGCCAAAACTAGCCAAAACTGTGTATTTTTTGCCTAAAAATCGACTTATTGTTTTGGCTTTTGTTGGGGACTCTACGATAACTAAATCCATATAATTGACGAACTGTACCAGATAAGAGCATTTTATTCAATTTGCTATGTAAAAATCGCCAGGATATGCTTGTATTTTTCCCTCGAATTCCATCCTGCATATACGGGCTGAAATTTCATTTCCTGGTTTTTTTAGAATACGGGCAAGTGTATCGATATGAATTGGTTCTTGAGCATGGAGTAGAATTTCCTTCTCCTCTGAAGTGAGCGTTGGTGTAAGGCTGATATATGAATCCTCCACACAATGCTTCAGGATATCGAGCGCGGAGTTGCATATACCTGCACCACGAGAAATGAGTTTATTTGTACCAATGGAACGCGCATCCGTTATGGGGCCGGGGACT
>JAHFIO010000119.1 GCA_023246325.1 Candidatus Uhrbacteria bacterium
ATTTCCTATCCCGCATCCTGCTGATTATAAAAAATTATGCAGAGAAGCGATCCCGTTTGCACTCGCAGGAATCGCAGTAAAAATTTATTCTTATACAGACTCTTTATTATTGAAAGCATTTCAAGGAATTGAATCCGTGGGTATGTATGCGGTCGCATATAAAATGACCTATGCATTTCAATTTTTACCTTTAACTTTTTCTGCGGCTTTGTATCCGTCTTTATCAGAGGCATGGGGAAAAAAAGATCATGCGCGTTTGCAACATACATTTTTAGAAGCAACACGATTAACTGCCGCGTTTGGATTTGCAATTGCAGCTGGACTTTCCGCATTTGCACCAAGACTGATTTTAGAGGTGTATGGTTCTGCATTTTTAGGATCCGTCGCTCCTTTTGAAATTTTACCTTGGGTATTATTGCCCATTTTTATGGATTTTCCTATAGGATCTTTATTAAATGCAACTGGACGTGCAAAGCAAAAAACAATGGCAATGATTGGTACCATGTTTATTAATGTTATTTTGAATGTAATTTTAGTTCCGCGATTTGGTCCGTTTGGAGCAGCATGGGCAGGTGTTTTTAGTTTTTGGAGTTTATATGGCATTGGATTAATTTTGACTCGGCAGGATGTAGGTGGATTTTCCCCGTGCGTTAAAATTTTGCTACGAGCAATAATTGCAAGTATAGGTATGTGGTTATGTATTAGATATATTGCTATTTTTATTCCTCTTATTCCCGCATTAATTTTTGGGTCGGCTGCATCTGTGGCCTGTGCATTTCTAACACGATTAATTCGTTTCGAAGACATATTTTTTATTTTACGATTACATAAAACAGATGCAGATATAAAAGAAGAGGTTATACATGAAGATGTCTAAGTTTTGTTTATTCACTTTAGAATATCCGCCTGATATAGGCGGTATTGGTTGCTACGTGCACGCATTCGTTGAAGAATCACATGGAGAAATAGAAGTGGTATTAGCAAAAAAATATATGTGGGATTGGTGGCCTAGTTGGGTGCCACTTATTTGGGAAATATGGAAACGTCGTACAAAGAAGCAAATCATTTTTATTCATCATGTTTTTCCTATTGGCACCGCAGCATGGATTTCACGAATATGTGGCGGACCTGAATATGTTATTGTATTTCATGGTTTAGATATTCGATTATCAGGAGGTAGGTGGAAAAAATTTTTATTAAAACAGCTTTCAAAAAATGCGCATGCTATATTTTCTGCAAGTAATGCCGTGCGGCAGGATGCGCTTCAGTTGATTCCACGTGCACATATTACCGTACTTACTCCTGGGGTGACGCCATTTTCTCTCATGGAGAAAAAAAATGCACGTGAAAAATTAGGATTGAGTCAAGATGAAAAAATTATAGTATCTATTGCACGATTAATTACTCGTAAGGGAATTGATAAGGCGATAGAGGCAGTTGCAGATATTCAAAAAATAACCAAAGTCACGTATTGTATTTTAGGGGATGGTCCTGATCGAGAACGATTGCAGGATATTGAAAAAAAAACCGGTGCACATCTTACATGGCTTGGTCGTGTTGATAATGAAACAAAAAAATTATGGTTATGTTCAGCGGATATGTTTATTCTGCCGGTACGGGATACGGGATTGGATGTGGAGGGCTTTGGTATTGTGTATTTGGAGGCTGCATTGGCACGCATGCCATCTATAGCAGGGAAAAGTGGGGGGGCAAGTGAAGCGGTTCTAGATGGTGTGACTGGATTAACGGTTGATCCAAATTCGGTTATAGATATTTCAAGCGCAATACGTACGTTATTGCAGGATGAAAATCTGCGCGTACGCCTTGGAATGAACGCATATGAACGCGCACAAAAAGATTTTACATGGAAAGAGCGTTGGGAATTATTGCAAAAGTGTATATGATTTCAATAATTATTCCTGTATTAAATCACGCGCAAGCATTGTCGCGTACACTTATGGCATTGCGAAAACAAACTGTAAAAGATTTTGAAATTATTATTGTTGATGATGGGTCAAGTGATCATCCTGCCGAGATCGTAAAAAAGTTCAATGATTTGCCTATTCATTTTATGCGATGGACAGAAAATCATGGCGCATCTGCTGCGCGAAATGAGGGCTCGCGCTTGAGCCGCGGTGAGTTTTTATTATTTTTAGATGCGGATATAGTTTTACATCCATTCGTTTTAGAAAAAATGACATCGCTTTTAGCAAAAAATATGAATATTGATTTTGTATATGGAAATTTTATATGGGGAAATAAGATTTTTAAAGGGGTGGAATTTAATGTACAGAAATTAAAACAAAAAAATTATATTCCAACTACATCTCTTATGCGCGCATCCGCATTTGTGGGTTTTGATGAAAATTTAAAACGGTTTCAAGATTGGGATTTGTGGCTGAGTATGTGTGAAAAAGGAAGTAGGGGTATATGGTTGAATGAAATAATTTTTCATGCTGAAGCAAGTGGACCAGCACGCATCAGCACGTGGATTCCTGGATTTTTGCATCGTATTCCATGGGAAAAAATTGGTTGGATGCCAGAGCGTATACAAAAATATCGCGAAGCGGAAAAAATTATTAAAGAAAAACATCATTTAGATTCTGTGTAATATGAAA
>JAHFIO010000025.1 GCA_023246325.1 Candidatus Uhrbacteria bacterium
GAACAGAAATTTTAATAACTGCTATATCGGTTTATATAAAAATCAGAAAGATGAAAGCTGTAAATGCAATTGGAACACAAGATAGCGCACAAAGTTATAGAACTATTTTGATAACTCGCGAATATTATGAACTTATAAAAGCTATTTTTGGGATGGTGGCAAGTGCTATAAGTGTTGCTCTTGTTGTTCTATTATTTTTTCGAGAAATATCTAATCTGTATCAAGAGATATCTAATATTGTTATTCAGAATATTCCATTTCAATTAGGTTTATTATTAAAATATTTTATTTTATTTTCTTTTATTTTTAGAGCGTTTGTTTTTATTATAAGATTGATGAGGTATAGCTGGATTAAAAATTTAAGAGTAAGCGATAATTTTGCCCAAGTTCATCAAGAATATCTACTCATCAGAAAAAAACTTGAGTTAATAATATTCATTCCTATAACAAGCTTTGTTTTTCTCATTTTATACCTAATCGGCGTTCCATTTTTTGTTCTTTTGATTTTTGGTGGAGCTATGCTTCTTATGGGTTTTTTGTTTGTTGTTGAATTAAAACGAATAAAAAATATTGCTTTTGACAACAAAGAAATAGATTTGTCCGTGGTTCAACACCCAATCGTAGAGTATCAGGACGAGCAAATCGCAGGTTCAGTTTTTGGGATTTGGAAAACGGTTGCTAGTTTTAAAGATATTTTTAAGCCGTGGAGTACGTCGTGGCTGGGTTCAGGTAAAAACTATAATCCTGAAAATACGCTGTTGATTACTAATTATAGAATATTGCTGATTCAAGTTCCGATGACGGGCGGAAATAAAATTGTTGGTGATACAGATTTTGTCAATCAAAATTTTTTTTTCAACAGAGGAGAGATCAGGCAAAAAGGTGAAGAATTATTAAAAATAAATTCGCTCCATCAAATATTGAAATTTGTGACGAACGATATTTTGTATAACGATATAAAAATAGTAACTTTAAAACAAAATCGAATTATCATTGAAAAAAAGGCGGGCGAAAAATTGAGCTATCATTTTATGGATAAAGAATATTTTAATTCACTTCAGAAATTATTTCAGTTATATCTGAAAGAGAAACTTAACATAGTTTAAACGGAGCGCCAGTTTCACTTGCACGAAGTTTTAAAAAACAACAATCAACATTTTCTTATTTTACGCTATATTTTAAAACGAAAAAGTGGTAAAATATAATTTTCTCTAAACGGATTCGAACTATGGAGAAAGGTTTTTCAAAAAATCTAGTTAAGGACTATACATATTGGAGTATCTATGTACACGAAAATGAAGGGTATCTTGGTCGTTGTGTTATTTTGTGTAAAAGAGAAGATGCTCTCGATTTAGCAGATGCTATACCAGAAGAACAGTATGAGTTGCTTGAAATCTTGAGTGACCTTAGAAAAGTGTCAAAAGAGTGTTTTAATCCTGATTGGTTAAATTACGCTTCCTTCTCCGCAAGTCAAAAGGAATGAAGGAGTTCTGCATAAACTTTGGGAGGAATTAATGATACCTGGGTCGGTAGTAGCAGCGGGTGCGATTATAGAGCATCTGCCAACCAAGGAAATATTGCTGGTTAAGACTCATAAGTGGGGTAATCGATACTCGATTGTCGGAGGAAAAGTAAAAAGAAACGAACGCCTAGATGAAACTTTGTTGAGAGAGGTTAAAGAAGAAACAGGTCTTAGGGGTAAAGTAGGTCGACACCTTTCTACTTTTGATCAAATAAAAAACTCCGGTTACTACCAGGTAGGAATGCAACATATTTTCGTGGACAATGTTGTTTCCGTAGAAAGCAAAAAGGTGCGACTCAATGAGGAAGCGCAAGAGCATATTTGGATCTCTGCAAACAAGGCATTAAAATACTTAGACATAGAGCCTAATGCACGACATACTGTTGAATTATACGTAAATTCGTAACGAAATAATTTACAATTACATATTGTGTAATTAATTCTATTCGTAATAAAAAATACGACAACAGAATCGTGGTATATATTATGATATACTGAGCACATGTCAGAGAAACGCACCATAACAAATAAAGCTATACGATATGTTTTAGCAGAATATTGGTTACAGTATAGACATAAGCCTTGGATAAGTTTTTTTGCGTTTTTATTGCCTGCGGTAGGATCTATATTTGTATTTTTTGTTCCACCACTTATTTTTTCGCACATTGTAAATATACTTACGACGCAAAAAAATATAACTCTCATAGAACTTGCTCCGCATATAGCCCTTTTAGGGGGCTTATGGTTTTTTGGTGAAATGCTGTGGCGTATTGGTATGCATTTGGATATTATCTTAGAAGCTGAAGGCATTCGACAATTATGCAATCAATCATTTAAGTTATTAATGAACAGGGATTATGATTTTTATTCGAATAATTTTGCAGGGTCAATAACAAAAAAGTTTTTTGCCTTTACTCGTGGTTTTGAAAATTTTACTGATGCACTTATATTTAACGTTTTTTCTCAACTTATACCAATGATTTTTGCATTTGGTATTCTATATAGGTATTCACCATATATACCATTCATTTTAGTTTGTTGGCTTTTATTCCTTATGTATATTGGGTTTCCCATTATGAAAAAACGCCTGCTTCTTGTAGAAGAGCGTCATGAAGCTGGAAGTAAAAATGTTGGTCGTCTGTCTGATGTTATTACGAATATCATAACAATCAAATCTTTTGCAAAAGAAACACAAGAGCAAGAGTACTTTAAAGGAATAATCGCTAATTTTATTCATAAATTTACTACTGCCGCACATTTTCAAAATCAAAAATTTGATATGGTTGTTTCTCCGATATATGTATTAGCAAATGCAAGTGGATTAGTTGCCGCCATATATTTCACAAAACAGTTATTACTACCCGTAGGAACAACCATTGTAGTTTTTTCATACTATTCTCAAGTCACACGTATATTTTGGGAATTGCAGCGCATGTATAGAAATATAGAATCAACTATTAGCGAAGCAGGAGAATTTACACAATTGATTTTAGATCCGCCTGCAGTTGTAGATATTCCTCATCCAAAAAAATTACATGTTACTACAGGAACGATACAATTTAAAGAAGTATTTTTTTCTTATTCAGAAAAAGTTGAGGCAAAAAAACCATTTTTACATAATTTTAATTTAGAAATTTTAGGAAATCAAAAGGTTGGTTTAGTTGGAATTAGTGGTGGAGGAAAAACAACCATAACAAGGCTTATTTCACGTTTTAGCGATATTCAAGCTGGAAAGATTCTTATAGATGGGCAGGATATTGCGCTTGTTTCTCAAAAATCATTACGTGAGGCAATTGCATATGTTCCACAAGAACCACTTTTATTTCATCGCTCAATATACGAAAATATTTCTTATGGTGATGAAAAGGCATCAAAACAAGATGTGTATCGAGCTGCAAAAATTGCGCATGCTGATGAGTTTATTAGAGAACTTCCGAAAAAATACGAAACACTTGTTGGTGAACGTGGCATAAAATTATCTGGAGGACAAAGACAACGTGTTGCTATTGCTCGTGCTGTATTAAAAAAATCACACATTCTTATATTGGATGAAGCGACATCAGCACTTGATTCAGAATCAGAAAAATATATTCAAGATGGTTTAAAATATCTTATGCAAAATAAAACAGCTCTTGTTATTGCACATCGTCTTTCAACCATTAAACATCTTGATCGTATACTTGTTCTCGACAAAGGGAAAATTGTTCAAGATGGAACACACGATGAATTGATCCATACACAAGGAATTTACTCTACTCTTTGGAATCACCAAACGGGAGAATTCTTAGAAATATAAATGTCCAAAATGTGACACACGCCTGATTATATGTTAGGGTCGAACGATGCTTACTGTTAATGCACTTCGTGCTATTTCTGACTCAACTTCATACTCACGAGGTAAATATTATTTTTCTCAAGGTCAAGTTCGTAATATAGACTCAGCACATATAGGTAAGTCAAAAGTACGTATTACAGGCACGGTGCATGGATCAATTCGCTACCGTGCTTCACTTGAATTTGACTATGATACTGATGCTGTCATCACTCATTCTTGTTCTTGTCCATACAATTGGGGTGGTGCATGCAAACATATTATTGCTTTGGGTTTAGCGTATGTAGATCAAACTGGTACGGATATTGAGGAGGAACCATATCCTGCCGTACGAAAAAAAAGCATGGCGCAAAATCGATATTCGCTAGATAAAATTCGGATATTGATTTCGTATATACATGAAAATGATTTGCTGTGCATCCAGCCTGAAGCTATATATGGGCCACATTTTTTTCCATTATGCGCAACGGGTGTGCAGGAACATGGAGAAGGATTTGTTATTGATCGCGATCGCGAAACTGAATATCGTGCATGGAATGAGATGTGTCCAGATCCAGGCATTGATTTAGATGAAGAAGGAAAATTTTATACAACTGGCTCCGCGTCATTTTATTTTTTGAAATATATTTTGCCGGAACTTGAGATGATATATGAAATTGTTATCGATCAAAGCGCGCGACATCTTACAGATATTGAAAAAGAAAATGTAGAAACAGAGTGGCAGACGGCAGGATCCGGGATAGATTTTTTAGATTTCAAAGTTGAATTACATTGCGCGAATGCAAACCTTACCATAGAGCAATTACAAGAAATGATGCAAGAAGGGAATCCATATGTTCGTCGTGAAGATGGATCTTTCGTTGAACTGGGGAATACAGAAGAAATTGAATCGTTATTTGAATTTTTAGAAACATCTAAAAAGTCTGGTAATGGAAAATATTCAACAAAATTATTTCGCGTTCCAGAAATGTTGAGCATTATACAGAATGCAACGTCTAGTCGGCTCACCGCTATGGATGGATATGTTAAAACATTTTTGGATGAATCACAAAATGGAAAGCCTATCATACCCGTCACCATACCAGCGCGACTCGAGAAAATTTTACGACCATATCAAAAGCGTGGTGTTGAATGGGGAATGTTTTTACGTAAATATCATTTTGGCGGAATTTTAGCTGATGATATGGGTTTAGGAAAAACACTGCAGGCATTAACACTTATTTCTCAACGTTCACATACTAAAACAACAAATCCCTCTATAGTCATTTGTCCAAAAACGTTAATTAATACCTGGATGACCGAGGCTGCGCACTATACACCAGAATTAAAAACACTCGCTATCGAGGGTACAACCGCTGAACGAAGATTACTCATGAAAAAAATGCAGGATGTGGATCTTATTGTGACATCATATCCTTTGCTTTTACGGGATATTAAAGAATATAGTATACGCAAACAACATTTTTATTATTGTATTTTAGATGAAGCACAATATATAAAAAATTCTGCATCAGAATCTGCGCAAGCCGTGAAGTGTATTGCGGCTGAGCATAGACTTGCGTTATCTGGTACACCGCTTGAAAATGGAATACATGAATTGTGGTCAATTTTTGATTTTCTTATGCCTGGTTTTTTACATGATAAAAAAACATTTACAACTCGATTTTTGAAACCCATTCATGATCATCAAGATCAAGCTGCACTTGCAACACTACAGGCAAAAATAAAACCATTTATGTTGCGTCGAACGAAAACTACGGAATTAAAAGATTTACCAGCAAAGATAGAGCAGATACGATTTTGCTCATTGACACCTGAACAAATTGTTTTATATTCGCAAACTATGGATGCAGTGAAAAGAGATGTGTTTAAAGTTGTTGAAGAAAAAGGATTTAAACGATCACGTATAGAAATTTTGTCTGCGCTTATGCGATTAAGACAAGTATGTAATCATCCTGCCTTGATTTTAAAAGAATCAAGCAAAGATCCGATACGATCTGGGAAAATGCCTCATGCCATGGAAATCATTCAAGAAGCAATTGAAGGTGATCATAAAGTATTGGTATTTAGTGCGTTTACGAGTATGTTAGATATTATTCGTGTTGAGCTTGATGCGCAAGGTATTGGTCACGTGACCATTGAAGGAAAAACAAAAAACCGTGCACAACAGATAAAAATATTTTCTGAAAATCCGAATATTCCTGTTTTTTTGCTTAGCTTAAAGGCAGGAGGAGTTGGTTTAACCTTAACGGCCGCAGATACCGTTATTTTATTTGATCCCTGGTGGAATCCTATGGCAGAAACGCAAGCAATGGATCGCGCGCATCGTATTGGTCAAACAAAAACTGTGAATGTATATAAATTAATTACGAAAGATACTATTGAAGAACGCGTTTTAGCATTACAAGATAAAAAGAAAAAGATTTTTGATGCGATGATGGGTGAAACAGGTGAGGCATTAGGCTCATTAACGTGGGATGATATCAAATCCTTATTTGATATATAAAAAAAGAGGAAAATTATTTTTCCTCTTCGATGAATTCCAGCATATCTGTAATCATGGCAGAGACGGTTGGTTCAGCGCCTGCGCCAGGGCCAGAAAGAACATATCTATCAGAGCTAGATACATGCTCATGGCGTTCAATTATTTGTATGGCATTGTTAATGCCAGTTGGAAACCATGATGAATCAATATAGTCAGTTTTTTTTCGAAGAAATCCTCCAAATGCTATATAATCACCTACTGGAAATTGAAAATGTTTGACGTAATCTACAGATGATGGATTTGGTCCGAACAAAAATCTATTTCTCAAAACTTCATGATGGTTAATAGAAATAATCATTCTACCCATCTGTCCAGGCAGCAGTAATTGTTCAAGGTCAGCTTTCGATAGAGTTAATGCTTGTTCTATCATTTGTGGAGTTGTGCTATTATTTTTTGTATATTCTGTATTCAGAATAATACAAACTTTCTTCGCCACATCAGAAATTTCGCCATTGATAATTGAAAGTGGATCGGTTGCACCAGGTTCAGCATATCCATTTTGAACTGCGAAGGAACATGCATCCTGCAAAGAGAATTTTTCTTTGGCAATTAAATCAAATATATAATTCAGTGTGCCATTGAGCACAAAGTTAACTTCTTCAATGCACCCCAATGCGTTTCTTTCGCGCAAAAATGAAAGCATGCGAGTGCCGCCACCAACGGCTGCAGAATATTTAATGTCATTCATATGCGGTTGCAAAAATACATACTGATATGCGAGCGCAGCTTTTTCACATGTGATAACTTTTGCTCCAGCATATATAGCATCCAGAATATAATCACGGGCGACTTCGCCATTTCCAGAAGAGGGAATTGCGAGAAAGACAAGTGATGTACCTGGTATAAGATATTGATTTTTCACATCCTGCCGACTATATATAATCCAATTGGGCGAATATCCCAAATCAGTAAGTCGTCTATGAAGACATTTTCCAATATTTCCATACCCAATGATGCCGATTTGTCTTTTCATGATGTGCTCCCTGTGATTGAATTTGTGAAAGTGCATTGATACCTTACACTTGACGGTTTATCCTGTCTATGCTTTACTCTTCTTACTCCGTCGTGAGAGTTTCACGATAATGCACGTTTCATGAGGTCTACAATGACTTTGAGTACCTTGCCTGCAGACACGTCGATCGAAACTTTCGCATCGGTTTTGGTCACCATGGCCAAAGATTCTGGTAGTCGAGTGCCGGGGATCTATTACGATGTTCAACTACTCGCGGATCCTGATACGACTGTAGAGGAAGTTGTTGCTTCTTACGCAAAGGTTACTGCACTGAAAGTGCAGAAGGCCGAAGCGGAGAAGCAGGTGGCAAAGGACCTTTTGGCCAATACCAAATTGCCATTCTTCACCGTGAAGAATCGTGACGCGTGGCAGCTTGTGCTTGATACATGCCCGAGCGAGTGGGGTGTGCGCACTCTGGTATTTGCTGCTACTTGGGCCAATGCGATGGAGAGTCGTATGGTCGAAGGGGAAAGGCTTTGTGATATTGTTGATGTCACAGGCGAGACGTCAAAGCCTGCGGACTATACGCTGAGTTCGAATCAATTGAATACAGCTTTTTCCTTTCTCATGAACCATTGGGTTCATAGCAATGATCTCGCAGAGTGGCTTGTGCTCTCCTCCTGATACGCTCGACACATTTCTTTTTCTCCTATACCCTATATGTACCGTACAAAGCGGTACTTTTTTATATGCAGGATAAAATAATTATTCGTGGTGCACGTGAACATAATTTAAAAAATGTATCATTAGAGTTGCCACGAAATAAAATGATTGTATTTACGGGTGTTTCAGGATCTGGAAAATCTTCTTTAGCATTTGATACGATTTTCGCTGAAGGCCAACGTCGATATGTTGAATCTTTATCATCATATGCTCGACAATTTTTAGGTCAAATGGCAAAACCAGATATAGATGAAATTGAAGGATTGTCTCCCGCAATTTCTATCGATCAAAAAGCACATTCGTCTAATCCGCGTTCAACCGTTGCAACCATAACAGAAATTTATGATTATCTTCGGGTATTATATGCGCGCATCGGTCATCCATTTTGTCCTATTGGGGAGGAACCAATTCGAAAAATGACTATTGATGAAATGGTGGATGCGATATTGAAAAAAACGGTTGAGATACACGCAGCATCTCATTCTGTCGTGAAAAAAATAAAGAGGGAAGATGAAATTTTAATTTTGGCACCTGTCGTACGTGGCCGTAAAGGTGAATATCATCAATTATTGCAAGACTTATATCAGGCAGGATTTTTGGATATTCGCTTAGATGGAAAATGGCATTCATTAAAAGAGAGATTAAATCCATCACGATATCAGCAACATACAATTGATGTTGTTGTGGATCGCGTGCCTCTTGCTTGGCCTGTTGAAAATAATAAAGCATTGCAGTCGCGCTTAGCAGAAGCGATTGAAATCGCATTAGAGAGAGGGGAAGACAATGTGACCGCGGTATTAGATGATGGAAGCGAGTTAGTAATGTCCTCACAATTTTCATGTCCGATACATGCATTTTCATTTCCAGAAATCGAGCCAAGATTATTTTCTTTTAATTCACCATATGGTGCATGCTCTACGTGTAATGGTTTAGGGACAAAATTTTTATTTTCTGAGGATGTATGTGATATATGCAAGGGAGCTCGGTTAAGAACCGAAGCTATGCATGTGCGCATAGGAGGAAAAAATATTGTTGAATTAGCCTCAATGACAATTGATGCAGCACATTCTTTTTTATCACATGTGAAATTGAATGCGCAGGAAACAGAAATTGCAGAGCCAATAGTACGAGAAGTTTTATCGCGTATTCAATTTATGTTAGATGTTGGTTTGCATTATATTACGTTAGATAGACGGGCAGGGTCATTGTCTGGAGGGGAGGCGCAGCGTATTCGATTAGCTTCTCAAATTGGTTCGCGTTTGGTTGGTGCATTATATGTATTGGATGAGCCTACTATTGGTTTACATCAAAGAGATAATATTAAACTCATTGAGACTTTGGAGAAATTACGAGATGCGGGGAATACAATAATAGTTGTAGAGCATGATGAAGATACAATCTCTGCGTCAGATTATTTAGTAGACTTTGGTCCTGCGGCTGGAAAACATGGGGGCAATATAGTTGCTGCTGGTCCAATGCCTGCGGTATTAAAAAATAAAGAAAGTATAACATGCGCATATTTGCGAGGTGAAAAAACTATTCCACGTCGACATGCGCGTGAAAAAGCAAAACAGTTTTTAACTATACGAAAAGCAAAAGAAAATAATTTGAAAAGCGTTACCGTTAAAATTCCGTTGAAGCGCTTTGTATGCATAACGGGTGTATCTGGTTCGGGGAAGTCGACCTTGCTTATTGATGTTTTA
>JAHFIO010000120.1 GCA_023246325.1 Candidatus Uhrbacteria bacterium
AAGTACCAGTAATAACCCATATCGTTCCCGCGAGCGGACCTGCGCCGCCCTTCTTTGTATAAAACGGTTTTACATATTTCAATATATTTTTTACACGTTCTATATTTTTTTTATTTTGAAAAAATTCTATTATAGAATTTGCAACAATTTCCCCAATACCATCAATACACATCAAATCTTCACGTGATGCTTTTTGCACATTTTCAAAATTCTCAAATGCACGTGCAAGTATACGAGCCATTTCTTCACCAACATGTCGAATACCAAATGATAAAATAAATCTATCTAATGTAACTTCTCGATGTTTTTGAATTTCATCAACTAATTTTTTTGCACTAACATCACCAAATCCTTCAAGTCCGCGCAAATCATTTTCCGTTAACTCGAAAATATCTGCAGGCTCTCGTATCAGCCCCTCCTCCATCAATTGTTCTACAATTTTATCACCTAATCCCCGAATATCTAGTGCATGTTTATTCGTTGCAAATAAAATTCGAGAAAGTTCTTTTGCATAACAATTTGGATCAGTGCACATAGTCGCAACCTCTCCATCCTGCCGAGACACTTTTGATCCACATATGGGACAGGATGCAGGCATATGAAATGTTTTTTCTTTGCCTGTTCGTAAGCGTGTAAGTACTTGAACAATTTTTGGAATAACATCTCCCGCTTTTTCAATAATCACAGTATCTCCAACTTTTAAACCTAGCCGTTTAATTTCATCTTCATTATGAAGGGTTGCATGCGTCACGGTTGTGCCCGCAAGCCGTACGGGCTCCATAACCGCGACCGGTGTTAAAGCGCCTGTACGTCCCACAGATACGATTATTTCTTTCACATATGTCGTTCCCTGTTCGGCAGGATATTTCCATGCAATACATGCACGTGATGTTTTTCCTACTATACCTACTTCAGCATATACCTTGTCATTATTTAAATTAACAACAACACCATCAAATAAATAATCCAATTTTTCACGTTTTTTTAATATATCAGTGTATAGCGATTGAACTTCATCTATATTTTTACAATATCTATTAAATGGATTCGTTGGAATACCCAGCAAAGAAATTAATTCATGCGCTTGTTCATGAGTGGTTGTGCCTGAATCCGCAATCAATGCATATCCAAAAAAAGACAACCCTCTTTCAGAAGCAATATGTGGATCAAGCTGACGAATAGAACCTGCTGCTGCATTTCTTGGATTCGCAAGTTGTTCATCTCCCCTTTTTTGTAAAATAAGATTCAATTTTTTTAATTGCGATTTCTTCATATACACTTCACCGCGTATTTCGATATGTCCGAATCCTGCCACAATGGAACGCACCTTCTTTTCATCAACTATACCTGCATATTTTTTTAAAAAAGCATGTATTTCTTTTTCAGAAGGTATGCGTAATTTTAATGGGATGCCTTCTATCGTTCGAAGATTATGTGTGACATCTTCCCCTATATGTCCATCACCACGCGTAGAGCCGCGCGTAAAAATTCCATCCGTATATTCTAAAGAAACAGCCAAACCATCCATTTTTAATTCTGCATAAAAATCTACACGAGTACTTGGTATCAATTTTTGAATTCTTTTCAACCAATTTTCAGTCTCCTCTCTTGAAAAAGTATCCTCGATAGAAAGCATGCGCATACCATGCTGTACTTTTTTAAATCCTTCCATAGCTTCACCCGCAACACGCTGTGTTGGAGAATCAGTAGTTATTAAATCTGGATATTGTTGTTCCAGCGTATATAATTCATGTTTCAATGAATCTAAAGCGGCCTCAGAAATTTCCAGTGTATTCAATACATGATATTGATATCGATATCTATCTATTTCTTCGCGTAAGTACGAAATGCGCTGTTTTGCATCCTGCTTATTCATGAAACTATGTTAGCACAACTCAATCCTCATGTCCCATTTTCTTCATATTCATCATATACAAATTTTTATATTTTTCTATAAGCGATTCTGAGAGCCTGTCTGTCAACCTGAGTAAATCCATGGCTATTAAAATTCCAGATATAATTGCAGCACACCCAAAATGAGACGTACCCCCTGCATCTCGTAATGCCAAACTGAGTACAACGACAAAAAAAGCAGCGATAGCTATCATGATAAATGAATACGAACTTAATGATGCATTCAAAGAAGTTAAAATTCTTTGTCTTTCTAATGCCAACTCTTTTGTTGTGCTTAAAATATCCATATATACTGGAACATCTTTGCTATCAACAGGACGAAAAAGATATACCAAATGTGTCATATGTCGAAAAGCTTCATTCGCTTTTTCAGAATTCGGAAAATATGCGCTCATGGATGCATGATATTTTTTTATTGCATTCAATACATTTTTTACAAAACTCGCAGATCGCAAACCTTCACTCACATGATGTACATGTCGTAGTGATGCAAGTTCAATACTAATACCCTGACTCAAAGATTGTTTACGCTGTATAGAACGATTTATAAAAAAACCTAACAAAAAACTAAACAATACGGTTTGTGGCACTATAGTTCCCGGATTGCTTAATCCGGTTCTAGGCAAAAAATATGAAATAAAAAATGCAAAAAATAAAATAAAAGCGATTCGAATT
>JAHFIO010000121.1 GCA_023246325.1 Candidatus Uhrbacteria bacterium
TCACTGGAATATTTAATGGTTTAAATTGTAGAAGTGGATATAGTGGAACTGGTCAAATGTCCTGTGGTAAATTAAGTATTCATATTGATACAGCAGCTGGCGGTACTCCTATACAAGCAACCGTAACTTTGCCAGATCTAAGTACGGTACAGTTATCCTTAATTTCAAATGTGCTTACACTGAATGGTATTTCAATTTTAATTGATGGTGGGGACTGTGCTGTAGATGATATTTATACATTACAGCTTGATTCTTTTCCATATACCGAGCTGACATATACACCGGCGAATTTAGTTGGAATAGATGGGGCGGATACAACTAGTGTCACACTTGGTTCTTCAGGTGTATTTGCTGGATCTGGAGTAATTTCAGATGCTAAAACCGTTCTTATAGCAGATGTAAATTTTGGTTTGGGCGCATATACAACGGATGATGCTGTTTCTTGGAATTTACATGCTAATTCACTTGCCGCACCGTATGCGGCTGTTCTTACCTATACCATTTCGTAAATGGGGTCAGGCACCAAACTTTGGTGCCTGACCCTATTTGGCGGAGAAGGAGGGATTCGAACCCTCGGTACAGTTGCCCGTACGACGGATTTCAAGTCCGTTGCCTTAGACCACTCAGCCACCTCTCCAGTATGTCTTTTAGTATGAGTACCGACCGCGCCAGGTTATCAGATTACATGAGTAAATTCAAGAGGAGCGAGGCGGTTCAAAACTTGTATAAAAAAATCCGACGGAAGTCGGATATAGAATATATCATTACAGTTTCAGTGTTTTATGCGCAAAATCTTTTTCCACATCCAGAAATCTTTCGACTTCGGCTTCAGCCTCTCGAAGTTCCGCATCATATGCCAGCGAATCGCGTGCAGGCAATTGCGTCGTAGAAGGGAGGGTAATGCGCACGCGTTCCGTCTGTGTATTTTTTCTTACCGTGATGAGTGTTTTTACATTGAAACAAAGTGCCATTGCCCATAATGCGAGAGAAATTAAATGGCTAGGATGGGTAAGCGATGTTACGGCTTCACTGAATACTGTTAACATTTGAAGTACAATAATGATCCAATACGCAGTAGGCGAAAAATTTTGTGGATTTTTTCGTGCACGTATGAATGAAACAATAGCGAGTGGACAAGCAGCTATTCCAAAAATAAAAGTCAAAAAAAACAGTGTTTCTAACATCACTTTCTCCTTTTGTGAAAAGACTATAGCAACCCTAGCATATATTTTAAAACCTGTCCATATCCTGCCGAATCCTGCCGATAAAAAAAGAGCGCTAGGATTTGCGCTCTACGGTTTTTCCAACTTTTTCTGCTTCAGTAAATGCTCCCCATATAAATCCTAAACAAATTATATGCGCGATTACGGTATATATGTTTACATGCGTATTATTCGTATAAACAACTAATACCCCCATCCATATACCGACGAATATACTTTTCACGACACCGACGCCAAGTATTCGCATCCATATATTATATCGTTGAATGTTTTTTTCTTTTAGCAAAAATCGTTCCGCGAGTGGGTATGCCGACATATATGCATGTGCGCATAGTACGACGGCGATGATGTGCATCCATGTAGGCATTTTATGTTTCCTGACGCACACGATATGTCTCGTGCACGCAAAGACCTAAAAATAGAACGCTTAAACATTGTGCACCTATATCAATATTTGTGAGATGCAATTCAGGTGCATAGAGCAAATCATATGTCATCCTTACTAATATTCCGAAAAAAACAGTAAATGAAATTGCTTGCATGGTCAAAAGATAGGTGAGCAGCGCATAACTTATTTTTGCAAATAATTGCGCCACTGAATATGATGTTACATATGCGATCAATGATCCTATGAAGAAATATACATATACATGCGAGCTCATTCTTGACTCCTTTTTCTATATTCAACGACGGTTGTTTTCATGCTCAGCAGGATGAAGATAAGACTCAGCATTTGTAAAACAATGTTGAATCCCGTGAGTGGTGGCGTAAGAGCATATGCCAAGTTAAGTGCAATATACCCTGAACCAAGTGCGATATAAAATAATGATACAGTTTGTACAATGAGAATGCTTTTGAAAGCAGATGGTTCTTCTTTTGCTATTTTATCCGTCATCACTGAGGTGAAGAAATACAGTGTTGCCGTTAATAGTACGAAAACAATTTGCATGAATTCAAACATGATTTTTCCTTTTGTAAATGTTCTATTTCCACCATAACAAAAAAAACCGATACATGCAAGTGCGTGTATCGGCTATGTGGGCTGAACTGCTTCAGACATGTGTGAAATAAATTGCGTACGATATATTTCATGTTCTTGCATTTCTTTTCTGCAGGATGCAAGGAGTGAAATTGCGTCACAACTTTCTAAAAATCGACAAGCGATTTCACGCGAATATTGATGAACAAGTGCATTTTTATTTGCGACATAGGTAATAGCGAGCTCGCTTTGCCAAAAAGAATTGCGCAAAATGCGATATGCGACGATATATCCACGTTCATCTTCCGTGAGTATATTCATTTTTTTTCCTTTCGTAACAAGCCGTAGAAGATCAAACCAGGAATACG
>JAHFIO010000122.1 GCA_023246325.1 Candidatus Uhrbacteria bacterium
TACTAATATCCATGATGCATACAAAGACATACTCCCCTGCTCCCAATTCCATCCAGCAATCATAACAGGATTCAATATGCGTATCTGCCACGGTAAAACCAATATCACCAAGTGCCATGATATATTAAAAATATCTTGCAAAATATTTTTATGGTTGAATGTCATATTGTGAACAATATGCTATATACATAGATTTAAATTTTTCACGACGATCGCCGACATGAAATTTTAAAACAGTATCGCAAACTAAAACATTCGTATTTGTATTTTGAATATCCGTTATAGATTTTGGAAACCATTTTTTTTGAAATTTTTGTGCGAGAGATTCAAACACATTACCAAGTCGCAATCGAAATCTTGGTATATGTACCTCCAAATCTGGAGGTGACATCCATTTCATGGCGAATGGATGTCTCATAATTAATCCTGAATTACTTTTCCACAATTCAGTACCAATACCATCATCAAATAGCGGAACCAAAGACATAAACCAATGTCTATAATATGGATCATCATGTGGGAGCATATGTGTCGAAAGATCTAATCCTGCATCTGTAATAAAATATGATAAACAAATTGCATCGGGACGCTCGTCAGCGCGCGGAAGCATTCCTAAAAAACGCAAAGGACCGGCAATGCAGAGGCGCGTTGTCCACATCCTGCCGGCGCGTGTAATAATAAAAAAATCTATATCGCTTTTGTCGCGCGCTTTACCGAGCGCGGCTGTATTTGCAAGCGCTACGAAACGAACGCCAGACATGCGCGAGAGTAATTTTGTAATCATGCGCGCAAGACGACGTTTACGTGGTTGCAATATATCGCGATCGTGTACGGTGGCGACTATTTGCGTGAGATAATCAGGCAATCCATATCTCCCGGCTAATTCTGAAATAATTTTTTCTGTACACATTGATTGAATTTCATTCTCCAAAAGGAAGCTGCTTCCTTTTTCGTAGCAGCTTGGTCCAAAGTCCACTCCACACATAAGTTCTGGTAAAGTTGGCGCATATTCCCAAGCTGCATGAAAACACAAGGTTCTCAAGATTGCGGAACGGATATCATTCATATCGATGCTGATCCTGCCGAGAATTCGGTAGCGAGAACAGGGGTAACGGTATCAGACACAATTATTTTTTCTTCAGAAATTGAAATAATATTATTCCAGATTATAAGTAAATCAGCGCCTACGAGTGTAGCCACCATTCCTTGTGGGCGCACTAAAATAGCAGACAATTTTCCTGTATTCACATCGAATTCAAAGCTTGCAAGCCTACCTATGCGAACCCCCATTTTGCTTATAACAAGTATTCCCTCTAACTTTTTGCTATTCACATTCATATATATAGCTTACCGCGTACGTCTTACTCGCGCAAAATCTGCAGGATAAGAAAAAAACCTCCAATGGAGGTTTACACATCTTCCCATTCTCCACCAACGTAAAAGGAATTGCTTCTGCTAAAATTATATATAGTACCTCGCGCATGTGTACGCAATACCGGATGTTTATCAAAAAAAACATTAATTGTAAAAACATTAAATGGTTTCCCTTGTATAGTTTCAAACAAAACTATACGAAGTTTATTTTTTTGATAGATTATCGTATTTTGCTCACAAAATCCAATAACACTATGTCGCTCTACAATCCCCTTTTTTTTGCATAAGATTGCAAATTTTTTTACAAGTTTATCAAGAGATTTTTCTGATATATGTTTTAATCGCATGCCTATACCTCCTTAAAGAACATAACAAGTCTACATATTAGACAATCATAATGCAAACAATACCCCGCATACTTCATCCTGCTATAAAAAAAATCCCTCTAATAAGAGGGTATAAGTTTTTCCCATTCACCACGCTTGAAAAGCGTAGCGACCGCAGCATAAGGCAATTCACATTTTGCTTTGAGCACTAGTTTGCCTTTATAATGTACGCGGAATGTAATGATACTATCTGCAATAGGATATATACGTGAACGAATAAAAAATTTCAACTCATCTACTTCATATGTATGATCGACAACTCCACCCCAATCATCCTGCTTTACTATTACTTGCTTTCCATTTTTCTGCACAAAATCCATAATGTTCAAGGTCAACTCTTCCACGTCAGTATCTTCACTCATCTACGTCTCCTTTCCAAAGAACTCAATATTTTTAACATCTATATACAAAAAAAGCAACTCTATCAATCGCATGTTTCTCGCTCTCGCAAAAAAAAATGCATCATTTTTTTTATATAAAAAAACTCACACATGTGAGTTATTTAGCTTTCCAAGGATTTGTTGGAATTTTATCTATCCAATCACCTTGTATAAATGTTTTTTCTTTCACATTAAATGGTTGGGTCATAAAAGATCCAATTGCATGTAAAACTAATTCTGTATTTTTATGAACTTGTATATCACACGAGCCATTGCCCGTAGCTTTAGCATTTGCTCGAAACCAAACTCTTATATCATCTTTTTCAAATGACATCTCTAATACGGAAGATAGCTGTGTAGAATATTTTTGAATAATTGTTCCTTTATCATCAGCATACATCATACAATCCAATACAAGTTT
>JAHFIO010000123.1 GCA_023246325.1 Candidatus Uhrbacteria bacterium
TGAAGGGTAAGTGTCCTGTGTGTGGAACTGGTATGTACAAGATCGGTGGCTAATAACGATTTTTTTGCAAAGAAATCCTGCCTCGCAAATTATGGATTAGCATAATCTGTAACCAGGATATAAAAAACCCCGCTGCAAGGCGGGGTTTTTTAACACCCGCTGCAAGGCGGGGTTTTTGATACTATAGATGGGTACCTAAATACATCGAGATAACGACGCATGAAAAAAATACTTCAATTCTTTTCCCGATATGACAGATTGTACCTAGGCCTATGGTCCTTGCTTTTTATAACAATTTGGAAAAACATGCTTGTGTTTGATGGAACATACTATTGGACGGGGTGGAAAAACATAGCTGGCGATTGGACGATGCATTTCCAGTACATATATAATTTTCTCTATCGCCCATTTCCACTTCCATACCATCCTCTCTATTGGGGTGTTCCATTTCGATATCATTTTGCAGCTGATGCACTTTCGGCGCTCGGTCTAAAATTTGGTTTACCGCTTATACCCGTTATCATGTTGCAAAGCATATGTTTCTCTATACTACTTGTTGTGACGATATACACATTTTATCGGATGATATATGAAGATAGGAGAGTTGCGACCATTGCAATGGTACTATTTCTTTTCAATGGAGGATTAGGGTTTATATTTCATTTTCTCCACCTTATAAAACCATCAGATATCATAACCCCTTTTTCTTCTATTTTAGAATTTACCCATATTGAATCTTGGAATATTCATTGGATAAATTTCATAACTGCTGAATTTATACCACAACGGCCTTTTCTTATGGGAATGCCAATTGCAGTATTTGGATTTATTAATTTATGGAAGATATATCAAAACCGTAGATCTGGAATATCGCGGACACAGGCATGCTTCGCAGGAATTCTTATCGGATTACTCCCGGTTATTCATATCTATTCCTATGTTGTAGTGATCGGCGTAGCGTTATACCTTGCTACCCTCTCCGCTCACTCAAAAACAAAAGGATACTTGTGGGCATGGTTTTTTATACCACTTCTGTGCATTTCTGCCTGTATTTTTTATTTTATTATTGGTCTCCCTGTATCATATATACAATTACAGCCCGGCTGGCTTGCTCCCCACGGTCTTTGGCAATTTATGTGGTTCTGGGTAAAAAATATAGGAGTGATGGTTGTATTCATACCTTTATCATTTTTTGCGGTTCCAAAAAAAATTAAAGTGCTTAGTGTTCCATTTACGCTACTATTTATTCTTTCAAATATATTTATCTTTCAGCCTCACAGCTGGGATAACCGGAAATTTCTGCTGTATTGGTATTTTTTTAGCTCTGGAATGGTTGCTTACATGTTGATAAAAATGTATCAACGTCACCATTTTTTGACATTCTTTTTAGCGATAATTCTCTTTTACACCTCTATCGCTTCAGGCGCATTAGATGTCGCCAATCTATATAATTTTAATCATAATAAATATAGATTATTTTCGATTGATGACATGCGTTTTGCTCAAGCTATTCGCGCGAGAACTACTCCACAAAGCGTATTCCTTACCTATCCAGGCAACTCGTGGCTTAGTATCGTATTAGGGAGACAGATCATCATGGGATTTGAAGCTTGGATAGATAACCTAGGAATCAATCCAAAACAACGAGAACATGACATACAGTTGATCTACGAAGGGGATCAACAGGCATTGGCATTATTGAAACAGTACCACGTCGATTATGTAATCATCGGACCGAACGAAAACAGGTATTCAAATATAAATAGACACTATTTCACCCAATTTCCAGTTCTAGAAAGCATGCCCGACACAATTATTTATGACGTTCGCACGAAACGATAGTTTGCTCTTGTACGAATATATTCAACTACCCCCCAAATCCCCTCCACCTCCGTTGCCAAAATAAACCATGTAATGAGTGTGTAATACCTATCCCATGCTATCGTCAGCCAATACATCATCATACTTGCAATACACCATCCGCTTAATAGCAAAAAATATGCTTTATAGTAATCCTTCTTCCGATACAATATTTTGAAAATATAGGAAAGCATGCCTATGCTAAATAACATTCCATGTATTGCGTTGAAGATTCCCTCATATGCTCTCAATACGTAAGGCGTGGTGTATGGCGGAGTGTATACTCCAAAATATTTCTGACCTAACGAAATGATTCTCACTGATAGTGAAGAAAGATATTCATGGGTATAATACATTTGAAATCGTCGTTGTAATTCAATTCTATACTCAACCATGGTATATATCCTATGAGCCATATCGCGCTGAATATAAGGATTTATAATAATAAAAATCCCAGCAGCTATTACACAGGCAAATGCGATGAATATAAGTTTTTTAGTCGTATGCATATTTTTTTCTATGAGACGAATGCCTCCGATACATAACCATGGTATATATAATGTGGCTCCAATAATTTTTGCAGATGATGTCAGTCCTGCGACTAGACCAAATAATAATGCATACATCAATCTGGTGCTTCGAAGAAATTGAAATAGTAACGCAAACGCCGTGATATATAAAAATAAAAATATTGCAT
>JAHFIO010000124.1 GCA_023246325.1 Candidatus Uhrbacteria bacterium
ATGTGCATACTGAGGAACATCTTGCGCGTCAAAAATATATTGAAATGCATAATGCACTTACCGGGCGATATACCACTCCTCCTGGGCGTGAAATTATTTCAACCATTTTAGAAATGTATCCTGACCTTGTGGAATTATATACAACGATTGAAACGGATCCTGACGCTAAAAAAGCAATCGTAGATTTTACAAAACGTGCAATTGAATATACGAACGATACAGGAAAAATGTTCGATTTCGCTGGACGGGGAAATATATTTCTTTCACGGCAGGGTGACGAATGGAAATTAAAAATGCCAGATCCTTCATTACCAGATGCAGGTGCACATGCAGATGAATTACGTACTATCATATCTCGTTTACAGTCAGACGAGCCATTCGCGATTAATGATGGCTCACGTGCATTAAATATATTAAATTCTGTACGCATTACAAATGCGTTAGCTGTATTATGCGATATTCCTGAGCGTGTTATGATACATGAATTAAAATATATACAACCATTACGCTGGTTAGATGAATTGCAACAAAGTTTTAATGAACAGCGCGATATTCCTCCCTCACGACGACTTGGACAAGAGGAGAAAACTCGCAGATAAAAAAAACTACTTGGATTCAGGTATCTGATTCCAAGTAGTTTTTTGGTGGGCGACAGAGGATTCGAACCTCTGACCCTCACAATGTCAATGTGATGCTCTAACCAACTGAGCTAGCCGCCCTTGTGTAGCTTTTTATCATCCCGCGCTTCGTCTTCACTCCTTTTTTGCGTCATAAATGTACCTGATTGTGTGGCGCACGTCAATGTATGGTATACTGTCAATATACAGCAATATTGTAAATATTTTTTATATGGATATATCAAAACGCACCAAAAAAGCACACCCTATTTCCGAAAGTTCCTGTGGGCATAGTGGCTGTTCGGATACATGTACAGTTCGCTTTTGTGGGCCAACTTCGCATATCAGCCATCATCATGCTATTCATACAGCACGTGGAGTTGCACATATTTGGCCCGCTGCAGTTGTGTGTGGTCTCGCAATTGTATTAACAACATTTTTTGCAAATAATGCATTACAAGCACAAACTGCGGTTGAAACAGCATCTGATGCTGATGCCACCTCCTCACAATTGCAGGATGCGAATATTCGCATTGATAGACTAGAAAAAATAATTGATACTTTGTAATACTATGAGCACTCCACAACCTGTTCGATATTGCGGACCAACATCATCTATACATCATCATCATTTGCAAAAAGCTGCATCTGGTGTGAATCATGTATGGACTGCGGTAATTGTTGCAGGATTAAGTGTCGTTGTAACTGGTGCAATAGTATTTGGTACATCAGATCTTGAAACCGCACGTGCAAGTCAGTCGACAGGGTCTACGACTTTGCAATTACGAGAATTAAATCAACGATTAATACAATTAGAAATAAAATTACAAAAATTACAGAATACACAAACATAATAGGTTAGCCTATTATGTTTGTATATCAATTGCGTCTTGCAAAGTTTTTATTACTGACATAGCGCCTTCGATTAAATCAACTCCGGGTAGTAAACAAAATTGTACATATTCACGCGATGTAGACGTGCCGATTTTTTTTATTAAATCGCTTGCATTGTATGGTGCTTTTGTATGTATAGAAACGCAGACTCCCGACGCAATGTTTTCAGGATGTTCATGTATTAATGCGACAATTTTTGCTTCAGGTGCATATGATAGTAATTCTTCAACAATCCCATTTAATGCATGTACATTCATTTTTTCACGACTAGATCCTGCTGAAATAAAATCTGTGCGTGTTAATATAGACCACACAATTCCGCGATCACGATCTTGTTCCAAGCGCATTAAAGCACATCCCCATAATCGCAACATGCTAATACTTTTATTACGCCATAAACCGTGTACAATATCCTGCCGACGAGCGCCGAGTGATACGAGCTCGGATGCAGTTTGTAATGTTCGCGGTGTTACATGTAGTGTACGAAAAGATCGCGTACGAGCAATCATACTTGTAAGCAATGCAGTTGCAATGTTTTCATTGATTGAAGATCGATTCCATTCTGTCATCATTCGAAATAAAATTTCGCCGCTTGCGACAGCCGTGAAATCTACGATATTTATTTGTCCCCAATGTTCGTTATTGTTATGTGTATCTATATTTATAATAGGTAGTCGATATAGTGCATCTGCATTTTTTTGAAATGCGCTTCCGAGTGACATCATGTCTGGCACATCGATTGTTATGATACTGTCATACACATCTTCACTTTTGGAAAATGAAATTTTATTTTCTGCGAGTTCACCTGATATAGGTGTTATATGTATTGAAAGCACTTCATCCTGTATGGAGTGGGTGAGATTTTTGAAGCCAATATCGTGAAGGGAAATTTTGATAATTGAATTTCGGAGTGGGGGGATATTTGAAAAAATCTGTATATCACTTTTTAAAAATGCAGGATGTGTTTGCGCATCATATTCCGGAATAGCGATATCTACGTTTTTATTTTGTAGTATGAGGAATGAATGTAGTGCTATAAGTGA
>JAHFIO010000125.1 GCA_023246325.1 Candidatus Uhrbacteria bacterium
TACTTTAATTGGTTTTTTGAATGTAATAATAATAGGTGTATTTCGTGGAACATTTGATTCATTTCTACCAGGCAAATGCGATTCAATAATCCCCGCGCCTAATGAACCAGAATTTCTTGGAAGTCCGGGTGCGCCTTGATTTGCTGGAGCAAAATATCCAACTCCGCTTGCTTTATTAAAATCTCCAGACAGCCAACTTAAAACAAAAGCTGTAATACCATATGCGGACATAATAATAATTAAACCAATGACAGCCTGCTTAATTATATTTTGTGCCTTCTTTACTTTTTCTGCATCACCCGCCGCCGTCATCCATAAATATCCTGCATACAAAAGCAGGATAAGAAAAATAATACCTAGTGTGCTTAATATGACATTAATTATTCTTCCTATGATAGTAAAAAGATCTGCATTTTTGTTTACTCCTGCCGCTTGAGCGGAAACATCTAAATTTTTTACACTACCAGTCAAACCCTGTGCATGCACTTGTGGAATGAATGTATTCGATGACAGCAAAAACAGACATATCATCCCAAACAAGATGCTACGTAAAAAACGCTTAAAAATGTTAAAACTATTTTTTTGCATGGTATTATCCCTTGCAATAATAGTATACACAAAAAACAAGGAACTGTCCCTGTTTATAACTCTATCAATTTCCCTATGAAAGCAACTTTTGCAATATTGAGCGAACCTCATTCCCATCCGCTCTTCCATCCGCCTTTTTCATGACCGCACCCATAGTTTTCCCGATATCTTTTGACGTAGCATTCATTTCTGCTATAACTTCCTTCGCCATATCTTCTAAAAGAGTGCCTGTAATTGGCGCGGGCAAATAATGTTCTAGTAATTCTATTTCTGCTTTTTGTTTTGCGGCTAAATCCGTACGACCCGCATTTTCAAAATCTTTTAATGCATCTTTATACTGTTTCACTATAGTGCGTAAAACGCCTATCGATTCTTCATCTGTCATACTACGACCCAAATCTATCTGCTTATTTTTCATGGCACTTTTCACCATTCGCAATGCAGAAACAACCACTTCATTCTTTGCTTTCATCGCTTCTTTAATCGCACCATCAATTTGTTCAAATAAAGTCATATGATGGCAGGATAGCAATATAAAACAAAAAAAGGAAGCAACTTCCTTTTTTGTATTACCCACGACGTTTTGGCTGTACTTCTTCTTTCAATTGACCGGTTTTGAGTAAATACTCATATTCAGATCGTTTCGAATTTCGAAGTAATGCATTTTCACGACGTTTATTTTTACTACCATCTTTTTTCAAATACCGAATTTTTTTTGCTTGCAAAATTTTTCCACTTGATTGCATGCGACGCTGAAAACGGCGCAACAAAGAATCAAATGTTTCACTTTTACGACGTTTGACTTCTATCATGTGGCACCTTCCTTTCTTTTATAGAGTTAATACTATTGGCATTCAGCCATTCGACATGCGCATATACTACATAAAAGCGGCTATATTGTCAACTATTTCTTATTCAACTTTTTTTGTACTTCATGAATCGTTTTTTTATAATCTACAATTTCTTGCGTGCCAGAATCCATATCGCGTATAACAGCTGTACCATCTATAACCTCTTTTTGACCAATAATAATAGCAAATTTTGCTTTTAATCTATTCGCGATTTCCATTTGCGCTTTAATAGAATCTTTTGAAAATGCGTGATCAGTCGCAATACCTGCCTGTCTAAATTGTTCAAATAAAGCTAAAGATTTCTTTCTCCCCTGATCACCCAATTGCGCGATAAAAATATCAACCTGCTTTTGCGTACCACTTCCTTCACCTTCTTTTGCTTTTAAAATATTCGCGATACGATCCAATCCCAATCCAAATCCTACGGCAGATGTAGCTCGTCCTCCTAATAGCTCAGACAATCCATCATATCTTCCTCCCCCACCCAAAGCTGCTTGCGACAATTCATTGTCTGTTGAATTCGCGTAAATTTCAAAAACAGTTTTTGTATAATAATCCAAACCACGAACTAAATATGGATCCATTTCATATGGCACACCAACTTCATCTAAGAATTCTAATACGCGTGTAAAGTGCGCTTTTGATTCTTCATCCAACCAATCTACAATTTGTGGCGCATCTGTTTTCAAATCCACAATGGCTGGATCCTTCGAATCCAAAATACGTAATGGATTTTTCAATAATCTTTTTTTATCTTCTTCTGATAATTTTTCGCGCTTACTTCGAAAATATGCAACCAAAGCATTTTTATAATTCGCTCTCGACTCTGGTGTCCCAATAGAATTAATATGTACAGTTGATTCAATACCTATATCTTTCAAAAATAAATAAGAAATTAAAATCAATTCTGCATCAATCACTGCACTTCCATCGCCAATTGTTTCACAGCCAAATGTTTGAAATTGACGATAGCGTCCATGTTGCGGACGTTCATGTCGCAGCATAGGCCCCATATACCACAACTTCACAGGCTGTGGTTGATTCATCATTCCATGTTGAATATACGCACGCATCACAGACGCAGTGCCTTCGGGACGTATGGTAATAT
>JAHFIO010000026.1 GCA_023246325.1 Candidatus Uhrbacteria bacterium
GAGGTAGCAGATGGGATTTTTGATGTTGAGACATATAGAGCTTTTCAAAAGCGCGTTGAAAAAACAAAAGTTGATTTACTCGCATTACTTAAAAAAATAAAAGAAGAAGGAAAGAGTGTGTGGGTCTATGGGGCATCTACGAAAGGGAATACAATTTTGCAATATTGTGGAATTGGGTCTGCGGATTTAGTTGCGGCTGCAGACTCTAATGCATTTAAATTTGGAAAATATATGATTGGGTCTGATGTGCCGATTTTTACTGAAGAGGAAATGCGAAAAGCAAAACCAGATTATTTACTCGCATTACCGTATAGTTTTATTGAGGGGTTTATGGCGCGAGAAAAAGATTTAGTTGCAGGTGGGACACAGTTTATTCTTCCGCTCCCTGAAGTTATACTAAAATAATGAAGCGCGCATTCATAACAGGCATTGGTGGGCAGGATGGGTTTTATATGACGGAATTATTAAAATTAAAAGGGTATGAAGTTTTTGGTTTGGAGAATAGAACGGGTGGAGGCGATCTTTCGAATCCTGCTGATATGAAAAAAGCAGTACAGATGTCACAACCAGACGAAGTGTATAATTTTGCCGGTATTACAGATTTAAAAACTGCATACGAAAAACCAGAATTAACCAATAAAATTAATTATGAATGCGTTGGACATGTATTAGATGAATGCGTGAAGGTGAATCCTCACGTACGTTTTTTGCAAGCATCGTCAAGTGAAATTTTTATTCCGCAAGAGGGTGCTTTGAATGAAGAATCTCCACGAGACTGGGAAACAAAAAATCCATATGCAGGCGCGAAGATGACGGCGGATAAGGATTTTATACAAAAATTTCGAAATGAGAAAAATATTTTTTGTTGTTCAGCATTTTTATGTAATCATGAATCACCAAAAAGACACGAAAGCTCCGTATTGCGAAAAATTACGAAAAACATCGTAGATATTAAAAATGGAAAACTCGATATCCTGCAAATTGGAAATGTGGAGATGGCGCGAGATTTTGGGTATGCGGGAGATTATGTAGAGGCGATGTGGCGCATGTTGCAATGTGAAAAACCAGAAGATTTTGTAATCGCGACAGGGGAATTGCACACGGTAAAAGAGGCAATAGATATAGCAGCAAATTTTTTAGGGATGCCTGTAATATGGCTGGGGAGTGGATTACAAACGAAGGCATATGATGCTGCTGGAAAAAAAATAGTTGAAGTGAACCCAGAATTTTTTCGAGAAAATGAAAAATTTCCAAAACGAGGGGATGCGAGTAAGGCGAGGCGCATATTAGATTGGGAGCCACATATGAATTTTACAGGGCTTATAGAATTGATGGTTCGCGCAGCCTTAGTCTAAGCTGCTTACAAAAAGGTAGCAGCTTCCTTTTTATAAGCGGCTACTGTTTATATTACAATTCATATATGCTACGCTCGTTTTCTGTACATTCACAAAAGGAAGCTGCTACCTTTTTGTAAGCAGCTTCCGGTAATAAACCATCAACAAAAGGGTGCATACATGAATGGCGTTCAAAAAGAATACGCGAATTTTGTAAAAATCTCTAAAGAAATTGCATATGTACAATCGGCTATATCAGTACTTGAATGGGATATGGAAACGCAGATGCCGCCAAGCGCATCTGATGCTCGTGCGCAGGTAATCGCACATATTTCACAGAATATTTTGCAAAAAATGATGTCGAAAGAATATACATATTCTCTTCAGGCATTAAAAGAAGCTATCGACTATGCCGAGCTTCCAAATGGCCAGGCGGGTAATGTGTTACAAGCGATAACGCAGTATGAACGCATGCGTGCTATTCCTGCAGATCTGGTTCTTGATATAACAAAAACATGTGCAAGCGCGCACCATGTGTGGGTGAGAGCGAAAGCGACAAATGATTTCAATATATTTGCACCTACGCTCACGCGTATCGTTGAATTAGTTCGCGCCCGCGGCAGGATATTGAATCCCGTACATCCATACGATGCCTGTATTCAAGATTTTGAACCCGGGATGACATCTATAGAGATTGAAAAAATATTTACACCTCTACGGGTATCGCTTTCGGATCTTGTGCGGCGCATTCAGAGTTCGAAAATAAAAATCAATGCACATACGCATAAATTTGGTGCGACACAAGATTGGCAACATCAATTTTGCCAAAAAGTTGCAACGGCAATCGGGTTTAATTTTTCTCGTGGTCGGTTAGATGAAAGTGCTCATCCATTTTCTACACGTATTCATCCAGATGATTTGCGCATTACGAAAACCACGAATCCGAATAATGTGTGGGAAGCAGTATATAGCACTATTCACGAAGTTGGGCATGCAAAATATCGTAGTGGGTTATCTACCGAAAATTTCGGCCTTCCCGCAGGTTCAATTTTCTCATCTGCTTTAGATGAAAGTCAGGCGCGTTTGTGGGAAGTGATGATAGGTCAGGGAAAACCATTTTCTGAATTCATAACAAAATTTGCGCATAGTGCATGGTTTAAGAAAACCAATCACGAATTTTATCAATCCATAAATGCAGTGTGTCCAGGTTTGCGTAGACTAGATGCAGATGAAGTCACATATAATTTGCATATCATTCTTCGATTTCAAATAGAGCGTGAATTAATTGAAGGACGTCTTGAAGTCAAAGATATTCGCGATGCATGGCATGAACTTATGCGTGAGTATCTTGAGCTTGATGTATTGAACGATGCGTATGGAGTTCTTCAAGATGTACATTGGTCGGCAGGATTATTTGGATATTTTCCATCCTATACCTTAGGAAATATCTATGCCGCTGAACAATATAGTAAAATACAAAAAGATATTCCTGATTGCGATTCATTAATATTTCAGGGAATTTTTACGCATATCGATGATTGGTTGCAACAAAATATTTGGCAATATGGTTCTATGTACGATGCATCTGACATCGTTACATGGGCAATTGGGAAAAAACCAAATGCTGCTATGTTCATTCAATATCTAGAAAAAAAATATGGGGAGTTATATGAACTATAAACGGGGACTATCCCCGTTTTTTTATAATGCTATTGTCATCATCCAATTGTCTATCCATTTTTTCTCAAATTCTTCAATGGGCAGGATAAAAATTCCAGACGTAGTGCTTGAATCCATCATATATACTTTTGTTTTTCCGATTTCGTATACAATGACAAAATGTTTTTTCCCAGCAATGTCAATTTCTACTACAGCGGGTATGTCGTTTTCAACATGAGTTCGAATGTCGTCTAATCCTGCCGACTTTTTTTGGGATATAATAGCACCAACTTCCTTCAAAGCTTTTTCCATTCCTTCACGCATTGTGCCAGATACTTCATCCGTATTCGACATCAAACCTAAATCAACCTCTTCCTCTTCTTTTCCATAGTGAGATAGCAATACCTTTAATGTGGCCGGTCCATTCATTCCGGGTGATTCAATATATGGTTTTAATGGTTTCATACTAGATATACAATAACATTTGACATACCACAAAACAAGGCGTTCAATACTATACGGACGTCGAAAGGAGACATCCGCATGGCAGTTGTTCTTTTTATGGAACCAGAAGTAACGCCAATGAGTTGGGAGGAATTTTGTGCAACAAAACCTCCGTTCTCATGTGCATTTGATGGATATGTGCGAGCCGCTCCAAAATATGATGATGATGGGCCATATGCTAATTTTGATCATCATAGTGAAGTAAGTCGTATGGAGACACGTTCTGCTTGTAGCCAATTTCGCATGGCAATCCATATGAGAATTTTTGATAGATTTTCAGTAGATGGTCAGCCGCATATGAATTTACATATGCGTGATAACGATCCTGATAATTGTACGGTCAAATATCTTGCAGATAATCCACATCATGTCCGTGGTATCGTAAATTCACGTGTAAACAGGCTGATTTATATGGAAGATATTTTGGATACAACGGGTGGTGCGTACCCCATGTCTGAAGATCTTCATGATTTACGTCGAATTGCTTGGATTTATGATCCATACTTTGTTTTTAAACAAAGCGGAAGACTAGATACTGAAAAAACTGCGCAAGCGTATACAGATATTATGGATTTGGTTTGCGAACGTATCCAAGCATTTGTTGATGGGAAGGGACGTGCGCAAGATCTTGATACACGTTTTGATCTTGTGAAAGAATTTGATGGATGGAGTCTTGTTCATGAAATCGGTGCTCAAGCAAGAACAGGAATGTTTTCAAAAGGGATAAATGCTTTTGTGTCGTGTAGAAAAGGTTCATTGGGTAAATATGTGTATACTCTTTGCAAAATGACACCATATACGCGCATCAAACTTCTTCCGATATATGCCGCATTGAATCGAGCTGAAAATCCTGAAAATGGTACATGGGGCGGAAGTAATATTGTTGGCGGTAGTCCACAGCCACATGGGAGTGATTTACCTCCTTTAGAAGTTGCTCGCATTTTTGATGAAAATAAGTATAACAAAATCATTGTATAAAAATACCCCGATATCATCGGGGTTTTTAATTTGTAGGGTCATCTGTATCTGTGAAATGCAGAACCGTATCTACAGAATCTAATTCTGCAAGTTGATCAATCAAATATTCAAGATATGATTCTGCTTGTAGAATTTTTACCGTTGGCTGCACATATCCATTGGGTGTTGTACGTTTTAATTCCTCTAAAAGAATTTTTGAACGTGGGATGTCAAAATATTTTAGAAATTTATATTTATGTCGCAATGCTTTTCGTATAATCAAAGCTTGAAATGCATCTTCTTGTTTTACCTTTGGATAATATTCCGGTATATCCAAATGTTTTCCTTCAAGCATTTCCACATATTTGAGAACCGTAGTTGGTTCATCCATTTCTTTCGTTTCTTGTTTTAAACGATATGAAATATATGACCAGTTTTTTTCTAAAAATGCATTATCGAAGGCACGCGTAGGGTTTTTATATTCCTCTCGAAATGCATCTATCATTTTTTGTGTTTGCGCGCGACGTTTTGTTTCAATGGAAACTGGTGATATAATTTCGGTTACCGGTTTTTTTTCTATAGGCTTGGGTATTACCACTTCCTGCGTCGGCAGGATGAGATCTAGATGTTCATCTGGCAAAGTATCATCAGGGATACTGGGTATCCAGGCTCGCTCTTCAGAAATAGTCCCATGAATTGAAGGGAGACCATTTCTTTTTTTCGAATCTGCGCGAATGATGCTGCCGCATATAAAAACAAGCATCAATATATGCAAGATAGTGTGTAGGTTTTTCATTTGAATTCCTTTGTGAATGTGCGCGCATACTATATCCTGCCTTGACTTTTCTGTCACGAGCGAGTATTATATATTTTTAGTGAGTAAAGTACTCATAATAGTAGGAGGTGTCATGGGCGAAACAAATCGAAAGTACTCGCGACTTATCATTTTGAGTACGACAGAAGTTGGCGGATTCCCAGAAGTGAGTGATACAGCTCCACAAGGGCTTGTCATTAATCTAGGGGAAATGACTTGGTCAGTTCCAAGAAGAAGTAATCGCATTATTCAGATTGGGAAGGGGGATTCACCTGCATTTGTTATGCGGGGAGAAGTGGTTGGAGTATATCGTCGTGTATCTCTTGAACATATTAAAAATTTGTTATCTGATAGTCGCACCGTACATGTGCGCGCACTCGGCCATTCGGCAGGATCTTAGATCCTGTCTTTTTTTATGTATATTGTGGTGGACATCGTTTAAATTGTTCGTAAAATATCTAACGAATGTGATACACTAAACTATATGCAAAATGAATCTTTACAAAATCGTTTGGTAGAAGCATTTATAGCGCCGAGAGAAACACCGTTTAGTCGTTTTCTTGGCATGGTTGTAACTGGAAGTTTATATGCAGCTGTTATACTTGTTCCACTATTTTTTCTTACCAGTACCTTAGATGTATTAGAATTAAATAAACAAACACTTCTGATTATTCTGACCATGGTGGCATTCGTCACATTTTTAGGAAAATCAATTAATGAAAAAAAATTGTCACTTAATACAGATTGGATGCAGATAGTAGTAGCTTTGTTTGGTGTAGGATATTTTATCGTTAGCTTCTTTTCGTCTGATCGATATCTATCGCTTGTAGGAAATTTTGGTCAAATGCAGTGGGCCTTTGTTTCAATTGCTGCGTTTATTTTACTATATGTATTAATTGTGAATACAGTGAAAACTACTTCACACTTGTATGCGTATATTTTAGTGTTTTTAGGTTCATCATCTGTAGTCGCTTTGTTTGGTATTCTGCAGGCATGTGGTATTTTTACTCTTTCTTATTTTTCACCTTTGAGCGCAACGTCAAGTTTTAATACCATCGGAACTTTTAATGCGCTTGCAATGTATATCACGACGCCATTTTTGATTGCCGTATCGTTAGTTGTGCTTGGATGTAAAGATACAGCTTGTGTTTTAGGGAGAAGGGGAGGGGCCAGTATTGGAGCAAAAATACTTGTATGGGTGACTATAGGACTTTCCGCAACGCTTCTTGTTGTAGTAGATTATACGATGTCATTATACGCTGTATGTTTAGGTGCAGTACTTGTAGTTGGCATTACATGCTTACGCACAATGAATATAGGTCATCCAACAAAAATACTTGTACCTATTGCAGTGTTTTTTGGTTCTGTTTTCTTACTTTTTACTTCCAACCCAATTATTTCTTTACCAATTCCTGGCGAAATATCACCGT
The DNA here is from genome assembly GCA_023246325.1 of Candidatus Uhrbacteria bacterium. Taxonomy (GTDB): domain Bacteria; phylum Patescibacteriota; class Patescibacteriia; order 2-12-FULL-60-25; family 2-12-FULL-60-25; genus JAHFIO01. The sequence goes on from JAHFIO010000026.1 coordinate 6,699, forward strand.
CTCTTTCACATAGCTGGTTAATAGCAAAACAGACATTACAGTCTCATCCAGTGCTTGGTTCAGGGCCTGGAACATGGATTTTTGATTATGCGAAATATAAATTAGGGAGTGTGAATTCGGTATCATTTTGGCAACAGCGATTTGATCATGCATATAATTCTTTTTTAACTTTATTTGCAACGGTGGGCTTGGTTGGTATATCACTTTGGTTATTATTAATCGCGACTGGTATAGGGAAGAGTATACAGCACCTCGTTCGTGAAAAAAATGATGATGTGTGGCAAGCATATCTTACTGTTTTTGTTGGTTGGATGATGACGATATTTACTGCGTTCTTATATAACTATAATTTTTCACATCACTTTGTTTTTTGGTTTTTGCTCGCACTATTATCCGCACTCGTTTCAAAAAAAGAAATTCATATCGGTGCAAAAAATCAATTTGTGTCACAGATGCTGATACCAATAGTATTGGTTATTTTTTCTGTACTTGCCATATGCGTGACATGGATTTCAGCACAACGCTATATAGCAGATTCAAAGTTCTCTTCTTCGGTTATGAGCTTTAGATCTGGAAAAAATATTCAAGAATCAATTGATAGTTTACAAAGTGCCGTCATGTTAAATCCATATAATGATGCGTATTTTCGTAATGTATCACAGGCATATCTTATTCGCCTTGGTTTTGAATTACAGGGAGGTCAAAAATCTGAAAAAGTAGAATTGGTAAATTCCTTATTGAAGCAAGCACTAGACAATGCAAAACGTGCAACGGATCTTTCTCCTGCCAATGTAGACAATTGGTCAAATATAGCAATAATATATCAATCTATTACCTCGTTTATTCGAGGGGCTGATGATTTTGCTATTCAGTATTATATAGAAGCAATTAAACGCGAACCAAACAATCCTACATTCTATACTGAATTGGGAAAATTATATGTATTACGTTCAGATGCATATAGAACGCTTCTTTCATCAGCAGATTCAAAAGTACGAGCTGACGCTGAAATACAGGTAAAAGCAGAATTAGAAAAGGCGGCAAGTTATTTAAATCAGGCCATACAAGTGAAGTCAGATTTTGCTTTAGCGCACTATAATCTAGGAATTGTGTATGAAAGACAGGGCAGGATTAAAGATGCGATTTTGATATTGGAAAAAGTATTGAATATTAATAATAAAGATTTAGGAACCGCATTTCAATTAGCGATTTTATATTATCGTGATGGGCAAAAAGATAAAGCAATAAATTTATTTGAACAAATTGTGAATATGGATGGATCATACGCGAATGCAAGATGGTATTTATCAAGCATATATGAAGAACGTGGACGTTTAGCTGATGCATTGGCGCAAGTATTAAAAATTCAAGAAGCAAATCAAGATAATTCGCTTGTATTGAAACGTGTGCAAGATTTAACCGCTAAACGGGAAGCAAAAAATAAACCAGCCGCTGTTTCACCTTCTACAAATGTATTACAAGAGCCGTTAGTAGAATCTCTTTCAAGTTTGAACGCATTGAATGCAATTAAAAAGAAATAGATTTACATATATCACATGTTTTTAAAGAATATAGTACAATCTTTTTTTTCCTCTGAATCAAAAAAATGCAATACAGAAGAGGATATTCTTTTGAATGAAGTAGAAGAAGTCTTTGCAGAGTGTAAAAAGCGATTGGAGAAAAAATATTTTCATAATTCTATTAAACTAATTTTACGCCGGATTTCTGCCTCATTTAAACATACCGAAGAATTAGAACGTGAATATGAATTGTGGTATGCGCGAATAGGTGAAGGGGGGGAATTATACGCAGATCATCCAAAAATTCGAGTTGAGATTATTATATCTGAATTACGAACGCGTGGGATTGAAATAATACAGAAACAGCATCCTGCCGTGAATGTGAAGGTGCCGTTGATGCATAAAAAAGATATACTATCCATGAATCCATTTCGTGCGGATCCAGATACGGAACATCTTATTAAAGCTATACATGAAGCTACACATGAAGCAGAATTGTGGCATAGTTTTTATGATGAAAATCCCTTATCGTATAGGGATGCTGTAGAGCAAGTAACCTATGTACGACATTTGCATGCAGTTCTTAAAAAAGAAGATAGGCGACGTGGTATTGATCGCAACAGAATGGATTTCGCAATACGAATGAATGATTAATTAATTGCATGTATCAATACATTTCTTTGTTATTCATGGCGCGAAAATTACAAAATAAAACAGTGTGTGAAATTGATATCGCGGTTGTATAAAAAATGAATATGTGGCATTCTTTCGCCACAACAATATGGGCCGTTAGCTCAGCTGGTAGAGCGCTTCCATGGCATGGAAGAGGTCAACGGTTCGATCCCGTTACGGTCCACCATAAACATATCCTGCATACGGCAGGATTTGTTTTAGCGGGCATTTTTCGTAAGATGAGATGTATCCCCGCTTGCTACATAGGGCAATTTCGCGTACAGTCTCGTATATGTCAGTACATATTGGTATTGTAGGTCTTCCAAATGTTGGCAAATCAACACTGTTTCAGGCTATTACAAAAAAAGCAGTCGATTGTGCAAATTTTCCTTTTTGTACTATAGATCCGAATATAGGTATTGTTGAAGTCCCGGACAATCGTTTAGAGCAATTATCAAAAATTTCAATTTCGAAAAAAATAATTCCAACAACAGTAGAGTTTGTTGATATCGCAGGATTAGTAAAGGGCGCATCTGAGGGTCAAGGTCTTGGAAATAAGTTTTTATCACATATTCGAGAATGTGATGCAATCGCACAAGTTTTGCGTGTGTTCACTGATCCAGATGTGCTGCATGTAGATAATTCCATAAATCCAGAACGTGATGCTGAAACA
>JAHFIO010000027.1 GCA_023246325.1 Candidatus Uhrbacteria bacterium
AAAGATGTAGCGAGAAGAGAAGAAAAACAAAGATACCTTGATAATCTTCCAGATGGGTAGTAATAAGATATGGTATTTGTCACCATATCTTTTTTATTTGCTCACATCCTGCCGACATCTTATACTGCACATGAATATGCCAAAGAAACGAGTATATCCTGCCGCTAAACGACGATGTTATATATTTATAACGGGGGGAGTTATGAGCGGGGTCGGGAAGGGAATTGCGACCGCTTCCATCGGCGCGCTATTGAAGGCGCGTGGTATAAAAGTGACAGCTGTAAAAATAGATCCATATTTGAATGTTGATTCAGGAACATTAAACCCTATTGAGCATGGGGAAGTTTTTGTAACAAAAGACGGTATTGAAACTGATCAAGATATTGGCAATTATGAAAGATTTTTGGATGAAAATTTAACGCGGGCGAATTATATGACGTCCGGATCTGTTTTTTTGACTGTGATTAATCGCGAGCGCGCTTTAGGATATGGTGGAAAAACCGTTGAAGCTGTTCCGCATATTCCGCAAGAAGTCATTGCGCGATTGCGTTTTGCCGCTGAAGAAGCGAATGCAGATGTGACTTTAGTTGAAATCGGCGGGACAGTTGGTGAATATCAAAATGTTTTATATTTGGAAGCTGTGCGTATGTTGAAATTGCAACAGCCAGGTGATGTGCTGACTATACTTGTTAGCTATTTGCCTGTTCCAGGGAGTATAGGTGAAATGAAAACAAAGCCAACGCAATTTGCTGTGCGTAGTTTGAATTCTGTTGGTATTCAACCCGATATACTTATTTGTAGATCAACGCATATTATTGATGATATACGAAAAGAAAAATTAGGTATGCATTGTAATGTGGCAGGATCTGATGTCATTGCGGCACCTGATGTAAAATCTATTTATGAAGTGCCATTGAATTTTATTACAGAAAAAGTTATAGAACGTATTTCAGAAAAATTATCATTGCCTCAAAAAAAATCTCATACAGCAGCATGGGTGTCATTTGTGAAACGGATGAAACATCCTGTAGAAAAAGTGCGTATAGGTATTATTGGAAAATATTTTTCTACTGGGGATTTTACCTTAACGGATTCCTATGTGTCCGTTATTGAAGCCTTGAAACATGCGGCATGGAGCTTGCGTGTAGAGCCGGAACTTGTATGGTTGAATAGTGAAGAATATGAAAAAAATCCTGCAAAGTTGAAAGAGTTACGTAAGCTTGATGGAGTTCTTATACCGGGTGGATTTGGTACACGTGGAGTGCCAGGAAAATTAGCAGCAATTAAGTATGTGCGAGAAAATAAAATTCCATATTTTGGATTATGTTATGGCATGCAATTGGCGGTAGTGGAAGTGGCGCGGGATATAGTGGGTTGGAAGGATGCGCATACAACTGAAATAGATAAAAAAACTCTGCATCCTGTTATTGATATAATGCGAGATCAAAAAAAGAAAATTGCAGATGCAGATTATGGAGGAAGTATGAGGTTGGGGGAATATCCATGCGTTTTATTGAAGGGGAGTAGGTCGGCAGGTTTATATGGTTCATCAAAAATTGTTGAAAGACATAGGCATAGATTTGAAATGAATCCCCTATATCGGCAGGATGTGGAAAAGGCAGGATTGCGTGTTACGGGTATGTCGCCAGATGGACGTTTAGCAGAAATAGTTGAGTTTGTGGAGCATCCATTTTTTATTGCAACACAGTTTCATCCAGAATTAGTTTCACGACCATTTAAACCGCATCCATTATTTGTTGGATTTATTCGCGCTGGGTTGAAAAAGAAATAGTTGCTTTTTGGATCAATTTTGCGTATACTGTAACGACCCGTTTAAATGACGGTATATAAGAATATATGCGTAAAAATATAACGTTTTCATCGTATGTTATGTCTTTTGGAGCGCTATGTATTGCGCTTAGTGCGCTTGCAGCCCCTATTGATGTTTTTGCAAAAAAGAAGCCTATAAAAAAGAAATACTATACACCATCTGCTATACGTGGTGCAGATGAAAGAAATTTTAAAATAGCAACGACGCGTTGTTTAACAAAAGCAATGAAAAGTTTGAATGCAAGTGCCGTACTTCGTATGAATAGAGATATAGCTGATGCAGAGAAAAAGATGGGTAAATCTTTTGTATCAGCACCCATTGAAGCTGAAGCACCTTTGTTTGAAAATAGATCGCAAGCATCCGTCTGTTCAAGTGCACCAAACCTAACAAGTCCATTTATATGTGTATTAGATCGATCTATTGCTGGGATGAAGTATAGGATTGGTTTTGGAGGATTGGAGAAAAGTGAGCTCATTGCTATAGCGCCAAAAACTGATATTTTGCATTCGGCGCCTATTTCTGTACAGGCTGATTCAACACATGGAAATGCATCTGGAACTATTGGATTTGATGGTTTATCTTTGGGGGAGTACACAGCGTATATTGTTAGTGCACCACAAGTGAATGTGCAATTTAGTGTTGTATCGGTTAGTAGTTCTACACAAAATAATTTTGATGTGAGCGCGGTATCACATTTTAAAAAAAATCCTGCAGAAATATATCGAGAAAAAATGGAAACAGTATGGGCAGCAATGGCACAACCATATTGTGGATATGGAAGTAGAGGAGTGGCGGCAGTTAAAAAATCATATAATAAAAGTGTTGAACATATTCGTGCAGATTTTTTAGATGGGGTCAGGCACCAAACTGTGGATAAGATCTATTAAGATCTTATCCACAGTTTGGTGCCTGACCCCATCAGAGTTCTTCTATAAAATATTTTTCCCAATTCAGTGATTCCTGCATAGCCAATAACGATACAGACTATGCTGATGAGTACCATCGGTTGCAGAGGTATAAGATTAAGAGTTTTGCCAAGCGGTGATTGTGTTATTATGAGTGTTACAATTGCCATTGTTACAGATGCAATAATGAGTGGTTTACTTGGGCTATTTTTCATACTAAATCTATTTGTGCGTAAAATAAATATGATTATAACTTCGGTGAGCATGGACCCTATAAACCACCCACTTTGAAATAGTTCTGGTCCTGCCTTGAATATAAAAAGTAAAGTTCCGAACATGACATAGTCCGCAGCGCTTGAAATGATTCCAAAAAAATACATAAAATGTTTGGTTTCACCCATATTCCACTTGAGTGGTTTTTTTATTTCGTCATTTGCAACATTGTCCGTTGGTATGCAAAGCATTGGGATATCAGATAGTACATTTAATAATAAAATTTGAGCAGGCAGCAAGGGAATGAAAGGTAAGAATAATGCTGCACCTGCTACAGAAAGCATATTACCAAAATTTGAACTAATGGTCGCATGAATATACGTACGTGTTTTTACAAATGTTCTTCTACCTTCTAGTATGCCATCAGCTAATACGGATAAATTTCTTTTGAGTAGAATGATGCCTGCGGCCTCTTTTGCTACGTCAACTGCTTCTTGAAAAGATATTCCTGCATCCGCTTCACGAAGTGCGGGTGCATCATTTACCCCATCACCCATGAATGCTACAGCATGCTGTAATCGTTTCAGCGTTTGAATGATGCGTAGTTTATGTGTAGGAGTTATTTTTGCAAAAATATTATTCTGTTCTACCGCGTGTTCAAGTTCGGTGTCGTTCATGGTATCAATTTGTTGTCCGGTCATGAGACCATGAATTTTGAAGTCTAATTGTTCTGCAACATATGCAGTTACTCGTTCATTATCACCGGTTAAAATAATGACACGCACATGTAGTTTTTCTAATTGATATAATGCAGCTTTTGCAGTTTCTTTTGGTGCATCAGATACTAAAATAAATCCGAGCAAGGTTAAATTTTTTTCATCGTCTGAAGTATATGATTGCTTTTCTTCGATGGACCGTGTTGCAACCGCAACGAGTCTATAGCCTTTATCATGATACGAATTCGCAAATGCATTTAATTTCTCATGATCACAATGTATACATTGTGCAATTACTTCTTGTGTCGCGCCTTTCACAATCATACGTCTCCCGCCTGAAGCATCTTGTACTATACAGCTCATACGACGACGTAAAAAATCAAATGCAATTTTTTCACAGACGTGTACCTGTGTTGTTGTTCCTGCATCCTGCAGGGCTTGGTCGACGGGGTTTGTGGCACGTCCATTAGTCCCTACGTCAATACATTGAGATGCATATTCTAGTACTCGGGGATTGCTTATTCCGTCTGGACCTATGGAATCTCGTACGCGCAAAGTGCCTATGGTAAGTGTTCCAGTTTTATCTGTGCATAATACATCTGCACTTCCTAAATCTTCTATAGAAATAAGTCGTTTTACGAGAACATATTTTTTGCTCATACGAAATGCGCCATGTGATAAATTCATTGTAACAATAACGGGTAATAGCTCTGGAGAAATTCCTACGGCGAGAGCAAGGGCAAATAATACAGATTTCGCCCAATCACCATGAATAAAACCAAGTGTTATACCAACAAAGAAACAGAGTGCAAGGGTAGTTTTTAATAAAAAATTTCCAAATTCGCGGATGCCGGTTTGGAAATTTGTTTCATCTGTTTTTTTTGAAAGGAGTGATGCAGTTTTTCCCATTTCTGTATTATGTCCAATATCAATAACAACACCTATGCCGGATCCTTGTACGACATGTGTCCCAAGAAAAGCACAGTTTACTTTATCTTGAGGGGCGAGTTTTTGTCCGGGCACTATTTCAATAATTTTTGCTACAGGTACAGATTCACCTGTAAGTGATGATTCATCTACTTCTAAATCATTAACGGATATAAGACGCATATCAGCAGGAATAACGGTCCCTAATTTTAATTCTACTATATCTCCAACAACAACTTCTTTTGCGTCTATGTCTATACTTTTTCCATCACGAATCACTTTTGCTCGTCGACTTAATTTTATTCGGAGTTGTCGAAGCGCACGCTCACTTCGATATTCTTGTAGAAAAGCAAGTATCGCCCCTAAAAAAACCATGAGAAGTATTAAAGCGGTATCAGTTTTTTCACCGAGTATAAATGAAAGTATACTTGCTCCAATCAAAATTAAAGTAAGTGAACTTTTAAATTGTCCTAAAAAAATTTTCCAAGCAGGGACTTGTGAGTCCGCATCAATTTCATTTGTTTGTTTGATAGAATATCGAGATAGGGCATCCTGTCGTGAAAGTCCTGTTATGCGAGATTGTACAGATTGTAAAACGTCCGCCACAGACATACCCCACGTCTGTAATTCTGTTTGTATCATATAAATATGATTAAATAATCAAAGGGAGTTTTTCCAATTTGATTTCCTCGCCAGTAATGATACTTTCGATACGATATGATCCATGTGTAGGTGCTTCCATATATCCATTCCATGCTAAACGCGCTAATCCGCCGCTTGAAATCCAATCGCATAGCCATTCATTTGTAAAATGAGGATTATCTTGAGTCACACCTGCACCAACCATTTTTAACCAGCGTCTATTAAAGACTTCTTGAGAACCAATACTTGGCGCCATAATAATGGGTAGGCCTACACCACAATAAAAAGACATCTCACTTGGCTTTGTCCACAAAATATCTGTATGTCGTAGAATTTTAGAAAATTCAATAAAATACGAATGACGATCAGGAAAATAATCTACAAATAGATTTTTGCCTAATCTGGATTTTAATCCAAACTCTGTAATTGTTTTGATAAATTTTTGTGCGAGATCTTTTTTTGTTCCAGCTACTAATCGTAAACACAATGTATTTTTTAGAATGAGTAATTTTAAACTTCGTAGCACGTCTAGTCCTAAATTTTCTTGTGCGCCGGCACCTCCAATCGCAAAAGAAAGTGTAAGAGGTCGATGTGATGATGGGTTGCAAGTTGCCATACCTAATTCTGCAGCAATTGTTTTTTGATATTTGTTTAGAAAAATTCCATTTGGATCTAAATTACATAAACGTGTGAGTAAATCTTTTTTGATAGTATCTGCATCTGGACCGCCTATAAGTTCTTTTGGTAATGGAAAACCTGTTAAATAAATATTTTCTTCCCGAACACCATATAATTTTAATCGCTCTACAACACGGCCATTTGGTGCAAAATATTTTATCCTACTTTTTTTAGGATCGCGAGGTGCCCAGACACGTGCCATGTCTGCATCACAAATTTGTAAAAAAATTTCTCCTGGGTAATTATATACTTCCGCAGCAAAGGCGGCAGTAAAAAAAGTACAAATGAGTGGTTTTGGTTTTTTTGAAAGAAGTTCAATGAGATGTTTGCACATGCCAAGCTTCTCAATAAAATAATAGGTTTGTAGGGTTTGTAGGCTTGGGGTAGATAAATCTCGACGAGGATAAAATGGGGCAATGCGTTGCGATTTGTCCATGATACCAAAAATTGTTTCACCGATAATTGGAATAGATTTGACGCGAGATACAGCTTCGTACATTCGTCGAGTGTTTTCCCATAATTTTTTTTCTTTCACTGGAATTCCTGGGTATGCATTTGCGGTGATAATATTTCCATATGCTAAATCTCGCAAACCATATGCTGCACGTTCGTGGCCGTATCCCATATTTACGGAAACCACGTATGCATTTTTGTGACGGTGCGATTTCATACACCGTCAGTATAGCACAATTATGCCAATGTTTCACTTATGATACCAAGTATTCGTGCATCACCTTCACCGCTTTTTGCAGAGTGAGGAATTATGTCTACGGCAGGATATGCATCATGAAATCTTTTTGCACTTCTTATTCTTTCATGTGCGTTTAATGAATCCCATTTGTTTGCAATAATGGCAATGGGGATTCCTGCATCGGATATGAGTGCGATTGTTTCTGTATCACTTGTTGTTGGTCCAATTTTTGCATCGCATATAATTATCGCTAATTTTATTTTTGTACATTCGTGAATATAGGATGATACACGTTCCGTGATTTCGGCTTGAACGTTCTTAGGAATTTTTGCAAATCCATATCCGGGTAAATCAATGAAATACATTTTTTTATTGATATCAAAAATATTTATGAGCTGTGTACGGCCTGGAGTTTTTGATACATGCGCTAATCCTGCATGATGGGTGAGCGTATTTAATAAAGACGATTTTCCAACATTTGATCTGCCTATAAAAATAATATGCGGCTTCGTATCTTTCGGAAGACCATCAATGTTTGCTGCACTTTTTACAAATGTTGCTGTAGTTATCTTCATACACGGCAGGATACAGAATATGGCAAGTTTCCGCAAAGGTGAGGGGAAGGTTGGTACGAAAACTTGCTATATTGCGCTTTGTAGCATATTATTATTTTCTAATACTATTTACTTTTATATTATGAAAGGCATCAATGTATATCACGAAGTTTCAGCCGGATCAGCAGATGAATTTAATGTTGTAGTTGATGTACCAAAGGGTTCATCAAATAAAGTAGAATATGATGAAGAAGGTGGGTATTTTAAACTCGATCGCGTATTGCATTCGCAAATGTTTTATCCTTTTGATTATGGTTTTGTGCCACAAACACATTCGGACGATGGGGATGCGCTAGATGTGTGTTTATTGGTAACATATCCAACATTTTCTGGATGCGTTGTACGCGCGCGTGCAATTGGTATGTTAAAAACAGCTGATGAAAAAGGAGGGGATAATAAAATTCTTGCTGTGCCTGTATCAAAAGTTGATCCACGTTTTGAGGAAATAACATCATATGAACAATTGCCTGCGCATGTGCAACAAGAGTTATTATTACATTTCAAAGAAATTAAAAAATTAGAAAAAGCTAAATACGATAAAGTGGTTATACATGGATTTGGATCAGTGGACGAAGCGAAAGCTGAAGTAGCGAAAGCTATTCAAGCATATCGCTCTCAACACGATTAATCGATTGCTTGACCAATAAAATAATTTATCCAAAAAACATCCGGGATACTGTGAATAGTGTCACGCCATTTTTCTCCAAATAAAATTTGTGCGCGTGCATCATTTGGGATGAGACGCAATGTGCCATATGCATCCGTGACAACATATTCACCGTATCCTGTTGCAGACTTTAGGATGGATCCTGGTTTAAAAGTTATATTTCTTTTGATGGGTAGTTCTGCCATTTGCACATTGCTTATATAGACAACTTCAGAAAAATCTTTGAACCAAGAAAAATAGGTTGCTTCATTTGGAAAAACATATCGTTCGCCATTCATGACACAATATACGGCAGGATTTTTTATTGTGCGCACTAAATCATCGCATCCTAAATCATCTTGCGTTAAAATATTTGCAGAAGAGTGATAGCGTGGATAATCAAGGTGGGTGAGAAATGAATCATGCGCATCTTTTCCAATTTCATCTAACCAATTAATGACTGCGCGTATATCAACTATTTGTGAATTCTCTGAAATGATTTGTGTTCCGGACGTGATAGTGACGGTTGCTGTTGGCATACCGATGAGTGCATTATTGTCATCGATAACACTTCCTCCCGAATCACCAGCTTGGATTGGTATATTGGTTTCTAACCAACCGCCACGAATAGTATCAATAAATCCCTCACGTTCAACAGGTTTATTTGTGTCGTGATTCGAATATCCTATAATACGTATATGTTGTTTAGGCGCAGGAAATTCATTTGTGCGTAAAAAAGGAAATGGTCGATTGAGTTTATTTCTTGTCACCGCATTTTCAATTTGGAGGATAGCAAAATCTTGTGTTTTATTTTGATTAAAAACATATCGCACAATGTGTGCATCGTAATAATACATAGGTGCATCGCCAATACCATTTGTAAATCCAATGACACAAGATTCAGCTGGAATTTTTGTTTTGATATCTATGGCAACATGTGCATTTGTGAGAACGTATCCTGCCTCACCACTGATAACCGTACCTGTGCCCTGTCTATCATCACATCCTATCCAAACAATAGCTTGTAATACAGGCGGTGGTACTATGGTGGCCTCTGCAGGATAAGCAAAAGACAGCAGGATAAGTATGCTAGATATTTTAGACAATCGATGAAACATGGGCGTAGTATATAGGAATATTGTTTGTAACCCAAGTTGACATATATGCACAAATATTGTGTACTGGATAGGTTCTTTCATAAGAGGTGCACATGAAACCAAATACACGCGTAGTACTTTTTCAATTTAGATCAAACGAAAAAGCAAAAAAACAAGAGGTCGCATCTTTTGTTCGCACAGGCGGACTTTCTGAAAAAGAATTATATGTATGCGATGTATTGTCGCAGACACCATCGGTAGAGCATTTGCGAAAAATGACAGGAATTATTCTTGGTGGATCGCCTTTACATATTACGTCTTGTCCATTTCGTGCAGAACTGATGCGTGTTCTAAAATATGCACGATGTCGTGGTATTCCTATGCTCGGTGTTTGTTTTGGGGCTCAATTTATGGCAGATATTTGGGGTGGGCATGTGGAAGTATTATCGAAGGATGGAGAACATGGAACATGTCCTGTCAGATTAGAATCTGACATGTGGCGAGAA
>JAHFIO010000126.1 GCA_023246325.1 Candidatus Uhrbacteria bacterium
GCTAATTCATTGGGATCATTTTTATCAACGCGTAAATCAGGTTTATCATTTCCGTATTTTTTCATTGATTCTGCATATGAAATACGTGGAAATGGCACGGAAGTTATTTTTTTATGTGGCACTACTGTACGAATCATTTCTATCATCATGCGTTCATTTAAACTCAAAATATCTTCTTGCGAAACAAAAGACATTTCTAAATCAAGTTGTGTAAATTCTGGTTGTCTATCACCGCGTTGATCTTCATCTCGAAAACAACGCGCAATTTGAAAATAACGCTCGACTCCGCCCACCATTAATAACTGTTTAAATTGTTGCGGTGATTGTGGTAATACATAAAAATTTCCTTCGTGTAATCGTGAAGGCACAAGATATTCACGACTTCCTTCTGGCGTTCCTTTTGTTAATATCGGAGTTTCAACTTCTACAAAACCTTCTGTATGTAAAAAATCGCGAAAAAAAGTTATGACGGTATCGCGCAAACGCAAATTCGTATTCATTCTAGATGAACGTACATCTAAATACCTGTATTTCAAACGTACATCTTCTGCAATTTTCATCGTATCATCCAATTCAAATGGAGGAGTTTTACATGTATTTAAAATTTCAATATCTTTTGCTAAAATTTCAACCATACCCGTTGCAAGATTTAGATTTATTTGTTTTTCACCGCGCCTTTGCACAACTCCACGAATACGAATACAAAATTCTGTGCGTATTTCATTCATTCGCGCACGCCCACTTTCAGTTAATTCATTGGGTAATAACACAACTTGCACCAATCCAGACCTATCGCGCATATCTAAAAAAGCAAGCTTGCTCATATCGCGACGAGTATTCACCCAGCCGCATATAACAACCTCTTCTCCAATATGTTCTACTGTTTCCGTATTTAATATGCGTTCCATACTCATACCTTACCGTGTTTATTCAACGCTTGCAATATGCTTACGTAAACTATTTGTACTACCGTCTTTTCCTTCTCCCATTATAATTATATCTCCCACAAAATCCTGCGAAAGCCTTATAGTGACAGAAAATGTTCCTTCTTTCAATTTTTTCATTTCTAATACCCGTATAGCTTCAGTTGCCCCACTCGCAATTTGCAGGATACGAACATGTACAATATTTTCTGTTCGCGCTTCAATCACAATAGGTGATTTGCTCGAAGCACGGTATCCTGCCGTATCAGGTTGTAGACCGGAAAAATTTGCGGATACAATATGCGGAGACGTCGTGGTTTTTTCCACGCAAATATTTGGTGAATTTTTTTTACAAAATAATGTTGGTTCGCATAGATGACCAAGGCTTTCATTGCATGTTTCGTTCACAGCAATCAGTGGTACATTTTGTAAAATAGCTGGTGTTGAAGTTGTATCTGGCAATGAATTTTCTATTTCTAATTTTGGTGGTTGCACGATGCTCATTCCAATAACGGTAGCAATAATAAGAGGAAGTACTATCAATACCACGCATCCAACCCCTGCCATAATTTTTAAATCCGTTGTTTTTGATGGAGTATTCATAGATTCTTAGTGTAACACGAATACAGAAATTTCGCCCTCGGGTATTTCACTTAATTTTGAGGTGGCGCCAGTTGCAGGATCAAATGCCATAAGTGAAAATCCATCACGAATAATAACATGTCCATCAGATACTAAAGCAACTGGATGTCGTGACCCTATATTTAATTGTCCATTCGGTAAACCAAGACCGCTCAAAACCGACTCTCCATTATCAAGCGAATACGCAATACGTCCATTTGTTTCTGCTAAGATTCCGGTAATCACCTGTTTTTCTTCACGTGCCATACGAACTTCTTTTCCATCCAAAGTTACTCGATGTAATTCACTGGGGCTACTTGGCGGCGTTTCAATTCCCTGCCCAAGGGTCGCGGTCACATACCAAAAAATTCCATGTCGCATGGTAGACATCACTACCGTATCAGGCATGGGTACAATTTTTTTTAACGAGCCATCTAATCCTGCAGAGTATAGTGATTTATTTTGATCAGTATACGCAACAATAGCCATATTTTTTTCATCAAACCATCCGGCGAAAGATCCGTCACGCAATGGTTGATTTCCTTCGCGCAAAATAATCGTTCGTGCATTTTGCATTTTTGGTTTTAGAAATATAGATGTCGCTCCATCTGCACGCGGTTCAGCAAGTCGAGCAGTGTATTTCCAATCAGGTGAAGGAATCGCACCTTTTTCAAGTTTTGGATCTGGAAATGGAGTAACTATACCAGTACTTAATTTTGATCCTTCGGCAGGTAGCGTGAATTGTGCAAATTTTTTGAAAAAAACATCAAGTAACATGCGTTCATTTTTTCCATCCATATGTTGAATGGTGGCAGAATCTTGATTTAATAGTATAAGAACATCAGTTGACGATGCAATGGGTGGCGCAGGTTCAGTTGTACTATGCAGTGGTACGGTTTTTTGTGTGAAATGTAAAATAGAATCAGAATATTTTCCAAATAAAAAAACCAATACAAGGATAGCGA
>JAHFIO010000028.1 GCA_023246325.1 Candidatus Uhrbacteria bacterium
TAGTATAGTAATACGACGAACGAATGGGAAAGGAAAAAAAATTCTTGCGAGTGTTGATGATATTTTAGATACGCAAGCTGTAAAATTGAGTGTGCATAATTGGCTCGCAACAGGATGGTCAGCAGATTCCAAAATGGTGTTTTTTACTAATACGATAGTACGTACAGGAAATTCTGCATCTGGTACGGAGATGTATTCGGTGAATATTGCAGATGGAAAAATGAAAAAAATAAGATGATTCCAAAAAATGTAAAAATAAAAAATGGAGTATTGCCCGATACTCCTGGAGTATATCTCATGAAAAATGAGAAGGGGAAGGTGATATATGTTGGGAAGGCGACGTCATTAGTACGTCGCGTTTCTTCATATTTTCAAGGGCCGCATGATGCACGTATTGAAAAAATGGTGCATGAAATATGCTCTATAGAGTATATACAAAAACCAACGGCAATTGAGGCACTTATTTTAGAAGCGAATCTCATAAAATTTTATTTTCCACCATATAATATTTTGGCAAAGGATAATAAAAGTTTTTTGTATTTGGTAATAACCAATGAAGATTTTCCCAAGCCGTTATTCATACGTGGTACGGAATTGGAAGAGGGGAATATAAAAAAATATAAAGCGGTTTTTGGACCATATACATCAGGGCCATCTTTGCGTTCTGCTTTGGAAATTATACGTAAAATTATTCCGTGGAGTACGTGCAATCCCGGGTCTAAGCACGCGTGTTTTTATTTTCATCTAAAACAATGTCCAGGCGTTTGTATTGGGGCTATAGCAAAAAAAGAATATGCGAAAGTAATTCGTGATTTGATAAAATTTTTTGAAGGAAAAAAAGATTTTTTATTAAAACAATATACACGTGACATGAAAAAAGCATCAAAGGAAAAAAGATTTGAAGATGCGGCAGGATTTCGTAATAGGATTTTTTCTTTAGAGCATATTCAGGATATTGCGGTGATCCGAAAAGAAGATATACAAAATAATATATCGCATCCTGCCGTGAATATATTTGGGCGTATTGAAGGATACGATATATCCCATATATCGGGGACTTCTACGGTTGCGAGTATGGTAGTTTTTGAAAATGGTGCACCCGCCAAACAAGAATATAGAAAATTTCGCATTCGAACCGTGGTAGGATCAAATGATATTGCAAGTATGCAAGAAACGATTCGACGACGATTCACACATACGGAATGGAGAAAACCGGATATTATTTTAATTGATGGGGGTTTGCAACAAGTGCATGCAGTTCAATGCATTTTAAAAGAAGTGCACATGAGTATACCTCTTGTCGGTCTCGCAAAAGGACCCGATCGAAAACGTAATGATCTTATTTCTGAAGATACGCGAGAACTACGCGATATGTATAAAACATATCTCCCGCTTTTAATTCAAGTCCGCGATGAAGCGCATCGTTTTGCAATAACATATCATAGAAAAGTACGATTAAAAAAAATGTTGGGGGAATAAAAAAACCACGACATATGTCATGGTGAAGTTATAGGTGACCAGATGTAGACCGTTTTCGTTTTTCATCAAAAACAAAAAAATCTTTTAAAACCTTTTGATCTACCCATCGTATGGATGTGTCGGCCTTGCTATACCGAAGAATCAAAATACAGCCATGTTCTTTTCCATCCGAATTAATTGAAATGCTTAATTCCAATCTTTCACAAAGTGGTTTACTAATAGCAAACAGTTTTCTTTGTGTACGGTTCATGTTTGTTTGAGCAAATAGTTCTCGTGCACTAATGAAGAAATCAGGGACAAATTCATAGTGTTGCTTCAAGTCATATGAATCGAACTCAATAAAAAAGCCATTCGTTGTTTTAGAGAGCAAACAAATGGACACTGCGAGTTTGCCGCAGTCCTCTTTTCCTTTGATCGGGGTAACTTTAAGCAGAACTCTTGTATCCACTCGTTTTACTATTCCCTGATGAACAAAAACCTTGCTGACACAAGGCAAACAAAGCGCATTTTCTCTTGGAGTGGATTTTTTCATTGTCAAAGATCTCCCTGTTTTTAATTTTTACACTTTTTTAATTATATTGTCAAATAGCTATAGAAACAATATCAGATATGATTTTAAGGAAAACTTCAGGTGGGATAAAAGACTTATCCACATCCTGCTTTATATATACTATTTTTTGGCTCAATATAGCAAAAAAATAACATTCTTTCTCCATTTGCAATAAGGCAGCAAGTGGCATAAAATGGGTATTAGTGGGAGATAGTGGGAAACTATATGTTTATAGGTGAATATCGCCATACCTTGGATGACAAGGGCCGTCTATCCATACCGGCTAAATTTCGTGCATCCTTGGCAGGTGGGGCCGTTGTTACGCGTGGCTTAGATCGATCTCTTTTTCTATACACAAAAGAGGATTGGGAAAAGCTGACCGCGAAAATTGCGGCAATGCCGATAGGACAGGCTGATACACGCGCGTTCGCCCGACTCATGCTTGCGGGTGCAATGGAAGCGGAAATCGACAAGTCCGGTCGTATCAATTTACCCGAGTTTTTACGCACCTATGCATCACTGCAAAAAGCAGTTGTTGTTACAGGCGTATATGACCGCATTGAAATTTGGGATGAAAAATCCTGGAGTGAATATGCGGCACGTACGGAAAACGATGGTAATAATATCGCTGAACGTTTGGGGGGAATTATATGACGCATATATCCGTGATGCTGCACGAGTGCATTGATGCATTACAACCTCATTCGAATGGCGTATATGTCGACGCAACACTTGGCGCGGGTGGTCACACACGAGCACTTCTTGAAGCATCTGCACCAAAGGGAAAAGTTATTTCATTTGATGTGGATCCAGATGCGCTCACGAATGCAAAAAAAAAATTTGCATCGTTTGGTAGGAGATGGATGGGCATAGAAGAAAATTTTCGGTATATGTCGCGCGCATTACAAGAACGTGGCATAGAACAGGTCGATGGCATTTTACTTGATTTGGGTTTTTCATCCGATCAACTATCTGACACATCAAAAGGAATTTCTTTTATGCAGGATGGGGATCTCGATATGCGATTGGGCATACGTTCAAATGATGATGGACTTACAGCGGAAGAAATCGTGAATACGTGGTCAGAACAAGACTTAGAAAAGTTAATACGAAATTTTGGCGAAGAAAACCTTGCAAAATCAATTGCAAAATCAATTGTCACCGCACGCCGTACGCAAAAAATAACTCGCACCTTTCAACTTCGAGACATTGTTTCTGCTTCAGTTTCGGCAGGATACGAACGTGGACGCATTCATCCTGCAACAAGAACATTTCAAGCAATACGGATTATAGTAAATGATGAACTTGAAGTATTAGAACAAACAATACGAACAGCAAAAGAAATTTTAAAACCAAATGGACGTATCGCAATTATTTCTTTTCATTCGCTTGAAGATCGTATAGTGAAAAATACGTTAAAAGAAAAAGGTTTTATCAACATTACAAAAAAACCACGTATACCATCTGAGGATGAAATCAAAAAAAATCCTAGATCACGAAGCGCAAAACTCCGCATCGCAAAAAAAGTTTAATTCACAAAAATAAAAACAAATTATGTCACATCCGTACTCGCTTTCCATGACACGTCCGCATCAAGCCATGGGTTTTGCCCGTCCAATAGGACGACGAATTCCAAGTGGATTATCTGCATGGAATTTAATTATTGTCGCGGTCACTATTGTGTGCACTATAGGATATGTTATTCGAGTCAATACAACAACGGCCAATAGTTATCAATTGCGAGAAGTTGAAAAACGAGTAAAAGCATTACAATCAGAAACGATTTCAGTACAAGATACACTTGCATCACTTTCTTCAATACAGGAAGTTACAACAAAAGCAAAAGGAAACGGATATGTTCCAGTAGATAAATTAGAGTTTATTCGCATACAAACAAAAAACGTAGCTCTGCAGAAATAATCGATTGGTTTTCACGTATGGAGATAGGGTCAGGCCTTTTTCTCCACACGTGTAAGCTTGGCGACCTATTCTGCCTTGCGAAAAAACATCCTCCAGCTTGCGTGCGTGGAGGATGTTTTTAATGGTATACTATATGTATGAAATCAAAGGTCTTGACTCTCGTTCGTTTTTTTAGTGTTGAAACCGTTGGAAGCATTGTATGGTTTCCTTTTTGGTGGTATTCAAAAGGCGTAACGCAACTTATACATTATTTTATTCAAACGCTTTCATATCGTATAAAAAGCTATAGTTTTGCAATATGGATACAGAATTTTTTTAATCCAATGTATGGACAGCAAGATATAACTGGTCGCATCGTAAGCGTTTTTATGCGATTTTTTGTTATATTGTTTCGTTTTATCGCACTATGCTTTGAAGCAATATTGTATGGTATCGCGACACTTCTTTGGTTAGCATTACCTGCCTCATTTACGGTACTGCTTATAACAAATATTCTATGGAACAGATAAAATCCATTTTGTGTTCGGTTTGCGAGGGCGATCCACAGCGCTCTGTATCTTGCAAAACATGTGGAGGAGCTGGTATTGGCATTCCATCGAATGATGGTTTTTTGGTGTGGACCGAGCCTATTACTTTTTTTAGTATTCGTCTTAGAAAAATACGACATATATTTCATATTTTGTTTCATGTATTTCTTTTTACAGTAGCAATTCTTTCCATTGCAACTTTTTTTTGGCAAATAACAAAAATGGGTGATGCAACAATCCTTGCGGATATGCATCTCTATACGGCAGGATATTGGTATGTTTCTTTATTGTGGTTTGGATTACTTCTTCTCTGTTATTGTATTTTTCGTGTATCAGAGTTTACAGAAGAATCTAAACAGGTGCCAGGCTGGGGAATTTCAAAGAGACAATTAAAAAAAGGAAAAACTGTTTCTACAACAGCCTTGTTTCATATTGCGCCTTATTTTTCTGCACATGCACGTGATATTATTGAAGACGCATATAAAATTGCACAAACAATGAATAGATCTGATATTACACCGATAACATTGTTTGCATCGTGTCTTACGAGCGCGGCGGGGAATACATTTATGACACGTCTTGGTATGAGATTTGATACTATAAAAGGTCCGCTTTCAAAATTATTATCTCAGGGAGTGAACATGTATGCAGAACCACAATTGACACTTGATGCGAAACGAATTCTTGCACAATCTTTTGTATCTGCACAAAAACATGAAAGACAGTTTGTTGATGCACTTGATATTTTTACTGAATCGTTTAATGCAAACGAGCCATTGCAAAATCTTCTAGATCAAATTGGTTTCCCCCCTGACCACATTCGTAATGTATGTGAATGGTTAAGCCTACAATCTGAATTACGTGAAAATCACGCGCGTTTTTTTGCACTCGCTACATTAAAACCACGCACGGTCATGAATCGTTCCATGACTGCAAGGCAAACGGTGATGTTAGATAGATATAGCGAAGATCTTACATGGGCTGCAGCTTCAGGATATATTCCACCTGTTATCGGACGAGAAAAACAAATAGAGGAAGTGCTGCGTGGAATAGAAAGTGGGAATAGATCGGTGGCATTAGTAGGTGAACATGGGGTTGGACGTCAAACAATTATAGAAGGTATCGCTAGAAAAATGGTAGAAGAAGATGTCCCAAGTATTTTATTTGATAAACGTTTAGTTTCTGTTAGTTTGCCACATGTTATTTCTGGAGGAGATCCTTCGTTAGCCACAGAAAGATTTCTTTCCATTTTGCAGGATGCGGAACAAAGCGGAAATATTATTTTAGTTTTGAATGGTATGGAAGCTTTAACACAATCTGGAAATGGGGGAACTATGGATATGGCAGAAATTTTGTCTACTGAAATTTCTCGTGGAAATATTTTAGCTATTTTATCGACGACGCCAAGTGCCTGGACAGCATATATTGAAAAAAGAAGTTTGGGATCTAAACTTGTAAAAGTACATATACCAGAAATGAATGTGCAGGATGTGAAGCGTGTTCTTATGAGCAAATCCGGTTCCATAGAATGGAAGCAGCGTGTATTTTTTTCATATGCTGCATTGGATAAAGCTGCGACACTCGCCGATCGTTTTATTCATGATACTGCGAATCCTGCTAAAGCTTTAGATGTATTACGTGAGTCCGCGGTGGTTGCGCGTACATCAAGAGGAGAAAATACATTCGTGACAATAGATGATGTTGCAAAAGTAGTACATGGAAAAACAGGTGTACCCGTTGAATCTGTAACAGTAAGTGAGAGAGAAAAGCTTTTAAAACTAGAAGACCACTTACATACACGTGTGATTGGGCAGGATGAAGCGGTGACTGCAGTTTCGCAAGCATTGCGACGAGCACGTGCAGAATTAAGTTCAACACATAGACCATTATCGAACTTTTTATTTTTAGGGCCAACGGGAGTTGGAAAAACCGAATTAACGAAAGCGCTCGCAGCAGAATATTTTGGAAGTGAAGATGCGATGATTCGAGTCGACATGTCGGAGTATCAGGATAAATCAAGTATTGATCGTATGATAGGTGCGCCGGGAGATCAAAGTGGGGGATTACTTACCGAAGCAGTTCGTAAAAAACCATTTGCAATTGTATTATTAGATGAATTAGAAAAAGCACATCCTGAGATTTTAAATTTATTTTTACAAGTAATGGATGATGGACGTTTGACTGATGGCGTTGGAAGAACTGTTGATTTTACCAATACAATTGTCATTGCAACATCAAACGCAGGATCTGCATTTATACAAAGTGAAATTGCCGCAAATGCACCGGTAGAAGAAATAAAACGTGGGCTTTTAGAAAGAGAATTAAAAGGAATTTTTCGACCAGAATTTTTAAACCGTTTTGATGGAGTGATTGTATTTAAGCCATTGACTTTTGAAGATGTTGTGAAGATAGCGAAAATACTTTTATTACAAATTGCAAAAAAGATTGAAGCGAAGGGAATGAGTTTTAGTGCGGATGATGAGGCGATTTCGGAACTAGCTACAGCAGGTTTTGATCCACAATTTGGTGCCCGTCCCTTACGACGAGCTATTCAAGAACGCGTTGACAATCTATTGGCGAATTTATTATTAGAGGGCAAAGTAGCTCGTAAGGATCACTTACATTTAATAGCGGGGGGTCATATTAATGTAGAAAAAGCTCCTGAAATATAATCATGTTGCGTGAAACTGCTTTACAGTATTCAGCTATATCTATAGCAAGTACAACCATCGCGTCGTATGTATTTTCTTTTTTCTCTCGTTCCCTTGCAATAAAATATGGTGCGATGGATATTCCAAGTCAGATAAGAAAAATTCATAGATCTCCTACACCGCTTTGGGGTGGATTAGGAATTGCCATAAGTATTTTTTTTACTGTTTTTATTTTGCAGTCATCTTTAATTTTTATTGGGTCGTCAATTCGTATTGAACAAGTATATGGTTTTGTTATCGGTGTTTGCGTTCTGTTGATTGGTGGATTGATTGATGATGTGTACCCATTACCCCCGCGCATACAAGTTATATTTCCTTCTATCGCAGCACTTGTTGTTATTTGCACGGGTACAGGTATCATTCAAATCACACAAATTGGTTCAACACATGCTTTTTCACTTGTATGGTGGAAATTTTTTATATCAGGGTTTCAATTTTCTTTGCCATCAGACATTATTACATTCATCTGGCTTCTTATAGCAACGTATGCAACGAAAATTTTAGATGGATTAGATGGATTAGTAAGTGGTGTGCTCATAATTGGGTGTGGATTTGTTGCGGTTTTAGGTTTAGCACCACGATTTTTTCAGCCGGATATTGCAATACTCGCCTGTGGTATATTGGGCAGTTTTTTAGGTTTTCTTCCGCGCAATACGCATCCAGCAAAACAATTTTTAGGCGAAAGTGGAAGCACGATAGCCGGATTTTCTTTAGGTGTTTTGGCAATATTGGGAAGCGCAAAAGTTGCGATTGCATTATCTGCTCTTGCAATTCCTATAACGGATATTGCGCTCGTTATGCTCGGCAGGATACGGCGTGGTGCATCACCCTTCATAGGGGATGATACGCATTTGCATTTTCGTTTAATACAATTGGGGCTATCTCAAAGAATGGCCGTTGGGGTATATTGGGGCATGTCACTCCTTGCAGGTATTTTTGCACTCGGGTTGCAAACCCGCGGTAAAATATTTCTTATTGCATTTTTAATTGTGCTTACTGTTCTTACTTCATATCTGGCGCGCATAAAAATACAGAAAAAAATATGAAAAAAACTTTTGTTTTTTTTATAGGTGTATTATTGGGCTTGGGATATATTGCATGGCGTTTTATTTTGATTTCGTATCCTGACCCTATTGTACAGGTGAATGGACATAAATTGCATGTATATATCGCACGGACTATTCAAGAAAAAGAAAAAGGATTATCTGGACATGCGCGATTGCATGAAAATCAAGGAATGTTATTTATGTTTGATCATGCAGATATATATTCATTTTGGATGCCGGATATGAAATTTCCAATAGATATTATTTGGATTCGAAAAAATATAGTTCAAGAAATCACAACGCTTGGTATTCCAGAAAAAGATACACCAATTCCACGATATACACCTATAGAAAAAGCAGACATGGTTTTAGAAATTGATGCAGGCCTCGCTCAAAAATACACTATTGTAAAAGGAACGAGCATCACTATAAAAAATATACAATAGCATTTTTTACCGTTGAATATGTGTTTTTTGTTGTGTTTTTTAAGGTTTTGATAGTAGGCATAGCCTATAAGATATACTGGGTTTGACAGAATACGTGATTTTGGTTAATATAGGTCCACTATGATTGCTGTAATAAACACAGGTGGTAAACAATATCTCGTCAAAGAAGGCGATATTATTTCTGTAGAAAAGTTGGATACGGAAGTGGGAACATCCCTCGTTCTTCCAACCTTGCTTTTAGCAGAAGAAGATGGGTCCAAAGTTGAAATTGGAAAACCAGGATTAAAAACACAAACAACGGTTGAAGTCGTTGAACAAGGACGTGCAAAAAAAGTATCTGTTGTAAAATATAAAGCAAAATCAAAATACAAGCGTCGGGTTGGTCATCGTCAATCATTTACAAAAATAAAAATTATTTCCCTCGCATAGGTGAAATAAAAAAAGTCCCCTGACACACTCGGGGGATTTTTTGTTAGTCTTCACCATGTTCGGCCACGGGAAGCATGATAGGTATAAGCGCAGGTGGCGAAATAGTTATTTTTTTTATCCCCGGCACTGTTTGCAAAATCGTTTTTGTAA
>JAHFIO010000029.1 GCA_023246325.1 Candidatus Uhrbacteria bacterium
ATATACCATGGTTACTGCGCGCGGTCGCGCTGAATCGAGTACAGTATAGAGACCTTTGCGATATCCGGAAATAACCACGACATGATATTTATGCACGGTCATGCCATTAACAATGTCATCAATTTCGACATATGGCGCTACGGGTCTACCATTTGAAATTTCGAGCTGAATCAAATGTTCGGTCAATGGATACATAACGAATTTATTATAAATTCCCATGCGATCCATGACAGTTCCAAGATCCGATCCTTTATTGCACAAATCAATTTCTGCTTGCGGTGAGTCCATGGTCAATCTACAGCAGGATTTTCCATCATGATTTGCCATAGATGCCACTTGGCAAATTGCTCGTGGATTACCAAGATAATTTGTAATCATGGAAATATCGGTTGCCCAGCAAAGATTACACTGTCCTGTTGGTGCATAATCTGTTTCTTGTCGAAGATGCTTTATGGGCAAATCAACGCCATGCTCATCAATGGGGAGTTCTTCCGCCAGCCCACGAACTGGGTATTTAATTGATTTATTTACGGGGGCAACTGTAAATGCATCAGGTTGTTGAAAGGCTGCCGCACAGTTTGTGCATGCGAACACCATCAAAATACAAAGTAAAAACTTTTTCATGATTACTCCTTGTCGAATGTACTGGTTATAGGATACCTGAACGGCAGGATACGGCAAATAAAAAATCCTCATTTGCAATCGCAATGAGGATTATATATGGGATTGCACCCATCCTGCCGAAAAGAAAATTGGTACCAGGTACCTACCCATTTCCATGGTCTTTTATCAAAGCCATGTGTGAGCTGTGCATATGTCCAATATTGTTGTGGGAATGTATCTGGATCATTCACAACGAAAGTTTCACCTGAATATCCAATGATAACTACCAGGTGATTGGAAGTAACGACTCGTGTATTTTGCACCGTCCAAGATTCTGCTTCTTCAATTTGTGCAATGACAGGTCGACCTTGTGATAATTCATATCGCAACTCTTCGTTGTTGCCGCCAGATTCTAAGGCGCGATTCACGTATACATCATGAATACCCATAGTGCGCAAAATGCTATGCATTGCATACACAGGTATACCTTTACTGCAGGATGCAACTTGTTCGCTTCCATCATTGTTTGTAAATCGACAACAGTTCTGTCCATCGAAAGCATGTGCGCTAGCGACATAACAAGTTGTTCGTGGATTACCAAGTGCAGTTGAAACCATGGCTATGCTCGCCGCCCAGCATAATTTGTTTCCAATGCCATTTGCATATGGCGTATGTTGACTCATGAGTGGGATAGGCAGCAATACTTGTTTTTGTATTGCCATATCATTTTTACATGCTGCCACGGCAGGATATGGATCATTCCCATCAATGGGCATAAAATTTGTGAATGTATCTGTGATGATAGGTGGCTGCGGTGCATTCGCAGAGCAACTTGCAATTACCATGCATATAAAAACTTTTTTGTAACTCATGTGAACTCCATATGTTAAAGAACTTTTTATACAATAACATATAAAAAAAGGAAGTACTAATTATACTTCCCGCATTCACAGTTGGTGTTGAATTGTGGATTGCACGCATCCTGCCGAAAGGAAAAAAGGAGCCATGATTCATTCCAGCGCTTGAATAATCCCGCATATGTAATATCCCAAGCTTTTCCATTCGCGGCAGGATCAAGTACATGATAGAGATTTTTCGCAAATCCATCTAACAAATAAATCTGCTGATGTGCATTATATCCAGTGTATTGTGAAATCAATACAGGTCGGCCATTGGAAATTTCTGTTCGCAATTCGCGTTCAGATAGTGGACGCTGTATATATGAATAATGCAAATTGATCGCTTCGCATGTGCGGTTTATTTTATCGGCGCTTGCTGCACGCCTGCAGTCTGCATCAAAACCAGTGGCACTCAAAAATCCTGGATCGCAACATGTAACGCCGCCCGGTGTTTTGTAGCTTGCGATTTGGCAAGGTGCTTTTGGCATGCCTAAATAATTCGATATCATGGCAATGCCCGCCGCCCAATTTTGTCGTCCGCCATCCACGGGAATGACGGGTGCGCTTTGCCAAATATGTGGAACGGATAATTGTGTAGTTTCTTTAGCTGAAAATTGATTATCGCAGCTTGCTGCAGGTAGTGGATATGTCACATTCACTTTATTGATTTGCGGTGGTGTATGTCCACAAGCAGCAATTGCTAAAACCATAATTACAATTATCGGCAGGATGAGTCGCTTCATTTGTTTTCCTTTGTGTATGTTGAATGAACTTGGTTACCTTACACTACCTTGACATAATGAGCAAAATGTTATACGTTGTTTTCAACCTAAAGGAGGTTATTCATGAACCTTACAGAGTGGGCGAGAGCAAATGAGCCTGATCCAAAGTATTTTGCATATAAAGCATATTGGGATCAAATTAAGTTTGTGAGAGATATTTTGCCGCGTGCATTTTTTGAACCGTCACAAGATAATTATAGTTTTATACAAACTCGAACGACGGTAATTGAATCTCATATGTCAAAGTCTGTAGTATTTCCAGTATATAGACTTGAACTTCTAGATGGAACAGAAATTATTATGCGAAATAATTTGACTAATTGGATGGTTTCAATAAACTCTCCTAAAGAAATGAATAAAGAACTATTCATACATCTCTTTGATACAAAGACAAGGAGTAAAATCGATCCTGTATATTGCGAAGGAATTCCCGCTGATAAAGTTTATGGTCCATACTCTAAAAACCATAGCGCATTCACTTTTGTGATGTATGGCAATTATGATTTATATACCTTCTTTTGGCTTTATGCACATCAACCCAAGTAATCACTTGGGTTTTTTTGTAGGTTTTTATGTTTTTTTCTGCCCCTCGACAAAATTCTTATTTTTATATATTATGCCCACAGTAATCACGGTACATTTGAGACGTTCTAGTTTTGTGCAGTTCGAGGAGCAATCGCTCGACCGACGCAAATGTACTTGTTAGTACATTGAGGAGGGAGAGTAGATTGCGACAAAGAAATGTACAAAACTAGAACGTTGACCAATCGGGCTATGGCGCAGTTGGTAGCGCGCCTGCTTTGGGAGCAGGAGGTCGTGGGTTCGACCCCCACTGGCCCGACCATATAAAAAAGTGGCTTTCTTGCCACTTTTTTAATTGTAGAGAGAAAGAACGGGGCGGGGCACTGCTATTGACAAAACAGTAAGATTCATGTATAGTAGTTTTAGTTCCTTACACCTAATAACCACAAAGAAAGACGGGAAAAATGTCTGCTAGCAATTCGATCATTCTTCTGAAGACCAAGGGCAAAACCAAAGACACTTTCGAATATCGAGTGACCGAGGTGCTCGAATACACCGAAGAATTCGTCAATTTCGAAAATGAGCGCGCCGTGTCTTTCAAAGACGCTAGTGCGCGTCGAGTGTTCAATGGAACACGAGTTCTCACAAGCGCCGACGAAGCACTGACGGCCGCAAACACACTTCGAGATCAAATCGGCTGCGTGGAATACGGCATCAGTTTCATGGATTTGAAGCATATCCGTTTCCCCAGATAAGTCACAACTTCAGCGCCTCGACCACAAGTCCGGGCGCTTTTTCATATTTGACATTTTTACCTATATTTGCTAAATATAGCTTGGAGGTTGTTCATGCACAAAATTCAAGTCACGAACATTTCATCGGTTGGCATCATTTTCCGAGAGGCGAATCCTGCCGAACTCTTCATCGAGCTCAAGGATGACGGACATCCAATGAAGCTCGTCCGACGTCAGCTTTGTCCAATCGGTGGAAACTGGATTGGCGAAAATGCAAAGAAAGATACCGACACCTTCGAAACCTATAAAAGGGAATTGAGGGAAGAGCTGTCATTCGAGCGCCCGATGCGAAATAGTGTTGAGCTGGATCTTCTTGGTCTCGCTGACACGAAAACTTTCGCTCCCGTTTATCGACAAGATGTAGAAGTTTGTGAAGAGGACAAAGTCCTTCTTGCGAATATCAAAAATCTTATTCTGTGGGATGCGGAACCATGGGGAGATTTTCTCAACCATATTCCACGCAGTGCACTCAATGCTGCAGACCCAGAAAATAAGCGCGACGGTTTCACAACTCTCACGTCTTATTATACAACGGGACTTGCCGAAGGCGCTTGGGGCATACTCTGCCATCTCCAGGACAAGTACAAAAATCTGTCGAATGAAAGCGTGACCATGGTCACGACTATCGATGAAATTGTACGAGCCAAAACGCATACAGCTTTTGCGCACGATCGCGTTTTGAGTGGATTTTTCCAGTTCAAGGGAGTTCGTTCTGCGGAACGCATGCCTCTTGTTCCCGGACTTTCTAGCATCAAGATGGGTATGCCGCTCGCAACATATGCGGATTATCTCAACAAGTATGACGTGGCAAAGAAGCCAGTCTAAAGGAGAAAATCATGGCTTCAGATGATACTGTCCTCATCCTGCGAACAAAGGGTGAGTTAAGCAAGCCGGTTGAATATCGCGTTGCATGGGCACCGGCTTCGGTAGAGCTATTTTACATGCAGGATGCGCCCGGTACAGCTAAACCTCAACTGAATGCAGGTAAGGCAAGGAGAATCTTCAAAGATTCTATACTATATTCAAATGCTGATGATGCATTGATGGCCGCAGATAAAATGGTAAAAGATCTTGAGGTCGAATATGGAATAACAGTCGTGAACTGTTCCGACATTGTTTTTCCGACATAGCAGCAAATATTGCAAAAATCCATTCGGATCTGCACAGGATTCTACGATAAGGCTTGACAAGCCTTATTTTTTTTGTTAAACAGTAGATAGAGTCGAGGCACTTTCACAAGGAGACTTTCATGAAGCAGCTTCCGTATTTTGGTGTAACTGGGTTTATGAAGGCAAATGAAATAGATGCTGTGAGGTGTATTGCCAATGATTTTAGATCATTGACAGGTTATTGGTATGATAAGAGGCGAATTATGATTGGCGTGCTTGCGAGCAGTAAAACCCTTGCAGGTATTCCTAATAAATGGCCAAATCGGTATCCAGATCCAAAAAATATTTCTGGTATATTTCTGCCACATTATGCCGCATTGAATCTTATCCATTATGCAACTGATGATAAGGATTCACTGCATGATCAACTTCAACAACTCATTCATTTGGGCGGTAGCCTTCTTGATGGTTTTCAACTGAATATGCGTTGGCCGCATCCTGCCAAACTCGTGGCATTGAAAGGCATGCGCGTCGTTCTACAGATTGGCGCTGGAGCCATGGGTGCCATTGGTGACGATCCTGCCTTTTGTGCGAAATGTTTGGATGAGTATATGGGTACGGTTACTGATGTACTCATTGATGCATCAGGCGGCAAGGGAATTCCCATGCAGACCGAAGCCGCACTTCGGTATGTCAGGGCTATTCGTGAGCGACATCCCGACCTTGGTATAGGCGTTGCAGGTGGATTGTCGAGCGAGACATTGAATCTCCTCGATCCGATCAAAGCATTCGCGCCAGATATTTCTATCGACGCAGAAGGCGCGCTTCGAAATTCCGAAGATCATCTTGACACGGCAAAAATGGATTCGTATCTATATGCAGCGAAGCGGTATTTCCTTCCGTGAAATATCGCTTTTTTTATTTGCTATATGCGTATCCTGCCTTGACAAAAACCTTTTTTTTCGGCAGGATGTGGACACACGAAACGGAGGTTCTTTCACATGAATGAAGATGAAAAAGAATTGTATGGTAATATCCATAAGGCTATTTTGGACATTTCTCCTTTAGAAAAATACAGCACATATCCTGTAGGTGGACTTTTTCTTGTCAGCTCACATATATTTCGCCCTGGTGATCGACATGCGCATGATGACAGTCGATATGGATCAAGATATTACTTTGATTATATAATTCTTCAACATGATGTATCGGATTATATTACAAGTGTATTAACTCAATTTCACGAGCCATCCTTGAAAAGTGATTTTGATGGAAAAGAATTACTTGCTAGTATAGTTCTACGAAGACTGTCTTTTGAGAAATTTGAAGTTGGATATATTGGTGAAAAGCTTGCGAAAAGCAAAAACATACCATTTAGACTCAATTGGCATGGACTTGGTAGTCGGTGTATTTGGGAAAATCCATTGATTACTCCAAAGGGATTTGGTACATTTCAAGATGATTTTTATTGCACGAAAAAAAATAATAAGCTTTAAACGCTTTACACTTTGTTGAAGCGTTTTTTTCTTTTTTTCTAATACTGTGATATAAAATATATCTATGGATCAAACAGATTACGAAATAAAAATTATATCCGAACCTATTATGCTAGATGAGTTAATCAAGTGCATGATTGCAGGTCCGTTTTCTGATATGGTTAAAGCTGTTGTTGATATTGATAAACGTATTATTGGCATAGGTTCAGATATGCATGTTGATATTGAACAATTATTGCTAGAGCAAGATTCAAAACAAAAAAATCTTTGGGGTATTAATGTATGGCCCGAAGAAACAGATGAACAGTATATTGAATTTGATTCGATGATTAATATTCGTCCGCGAGATAATAATCGATCGCGCGGTGTTGATTCTGTAGAAATTCAAAAAAATATTAAAGAAATTGTCAACGAACTCATAAAAAAATAAATGTATGTCACAAAATATGAATCGTTGGAATACATTTTCGCTCGCATTACAACTTGGTACCATAGGAACTGAATTACAGCGTGCGTATAAATGGAAGTGTGTAGGGGAAGAAAAGCGTTTCTGGGAATTTGCGGAGCGAGCATTAGATTATATAAATTTAACATTAATCGATAAACGCTGGATTTTACGTACACATGAATTATATAGAATGAAAGAAGAAAGTGGTTTGTATTTATTAGGACCTATGTCCGATTCATCTAGGGTAGGGTTAGAAAAATATTTTAATGCCTTTGCCGATTGCGCAAATCGTGAACGGGTACTCAAGCGTATCTTGCCTTGACAAAAACCTTTTTTTTCGGCAGGATGTGAACTCAACCTAAAGGAGGTTCTTTCACATGGCAGAAGTGTTTAAAGTTTCAGAAGAGGCATGTAACCTTGCAAAAGAAAATTGCTTAAAATCTGATTTATCTGAAAGAAAACTTTCACAACTTGTGAAAGTTAATGTGTATTACAGAGGAACAGAATATCGTGAACTATATAATGAAGCATGTATGGTTCATGAAGATACTGTATTTTATTTTATTCGAAATACTCTGGAAGATTTAAAGGAGAATGCTTGGATTATAAAAATTGCTTATCTCAAAGATTCAGGTGCGGCCAATCCATATGTATATGAATGGCATCAAAGTACATATGTCTGGAAACACCCAGCTTGTCCGTAATATCGCTTTGTATCCTGCCTTGACGGCGGGATTTTTTTTCGGCAGGATGTTGGTGCACATACAGAAAGGTTCTTTCACATGACGACAGACACGCTTTCAGAATCAATTAGATATGCATTATTAGATATTCCAAAATTAGATGAAGAAAATGGGGGCTCGCTTTCACAGCTTATTTGCGTACGAATCTATACGCATGATAGACATGAAAAACCGTATTTCTTTCCTACGTATAGAGTAATGATGAAAGAAAGTTATGTGTATGAGTACATACTCACCTTGCTTTCTAGGGATGACTATGTGTATAGAGTAGATATTTTACGTCTCAAATCTACACCTACAGATCTTATGATTTGGGACACGCAAACAGCTAAAATTGTATACGGAGATTTGGTGTATATCCGTAAAATAACAGCGCAGCAGCAAAATGAGCATGTGAAAGAGCCTTACGATATTTGTAAGACATGTGATGGTATAGATAAGAAAGAAATGGGTTCTAAACTGCCGTCATATGAGATGCTCCCACCTGAATCATTGTGCGTTTGCATAGTATAACACCTGATGTACATTTGGGTGTTTTTTATATACCCTAATAGGATGAGGGAAATAGTATGCGCATAGCCATCGATGCCCGCATGATGGGTGCCGACGTCACACGTGGCATCGGCAGATATATTCAAGAATTAATTGTAGCAATGTTAGAATTGCATTCAGACAATACGTTTATTTTGATTACGCGTACAAAGGATCACGCATTTACATCATATAAAAATGTTGAAACAATTGTTGCAGATATTCCCTGGTATGGCATGCAAGAGCAAATGCAGATGCCAAATATTTTTCGTAAGGCACTAGCAGATGTCATTCATATTCCGCATTGGAATATACCACTTTTTATTCGTGGAAAAGTTGCAATCACTATCCATGATGTATTATTGCGTCACTATCCTGCAAGCGCAAAATCTTCTACGCGAAATTTTTTCTTACGCACACTTAAATCGGCAGGATATAGAATCATTTTGGCATATGCGATTCGTCGCGCGCATGCCATTTTCGTGCCATCGCATTTTGTTGCAAAAGATCTTGCAGAATTTTATCCTGCCGCAAAGAAAAAAATAATTGTTACGGGGGAGGGCATGCCATCACCTGTTTATAAAACATGTACGGTAGAAAATTTTGCTTCGCCGTATCTTTTATATGTCGGCTCTGCATACCCACACAAAGGTTTGGGTTCATTACTTATTGCATGGAATAAAATTCGTATTCAATATCCTGCCTTGCGATTAAAAATTGTAGGTGAAAAAGATATATTTATGACGAGCTTAGAGCAATCGCAAGAATCTAGTGATACGCGAATAGATTTTGTTGGACGTATAGGTGACAAAGCACTGTCACGACTATATGCGCATGCAACTGCATTTGTTTTTCCTTCATTGCATGAAGGTTTTGGATTGCCGCCACTAGAAGCACTCGCACATGGAACACCCATTATCGCATCTGATGCAGGATCACTTCCCGAAGTCATCGGTCCTGATAATGCTTTTTTCTTCCATGCGGGAGATTCTGATGCTATACTTACCGCCGTAGATCGCGTTTTGAGTGACCCCGAACGCGCGCATGCAATGGTACTTATAGCAAGTAAAGATTGTATGCGTAGACATTCGTGGAAAGCAACCGCTGAAGCTACCCTCCAAGGCTATTTTTCATGACGAGAATCGACTTAGAATTTCAATTAGAAAAAG
>JAHFIO010000030.1 GCA_023246325.1 Candidatus Uhrbacteria bacterium
AAAAATTGCAAAATAGCATGGATACAAAAGTTGTAAGGTATTTTCTATTTTAGTAAGTAAAATATCAGATTTTAATAATTCGTTGTCATTTGTTTTTAAATCCTCTTTAAAAACTCGTAAAGCTTCAATATGTGCGCATACCATATTATGCAACCAAAGTATAAACGCTGGTTGTTTTTCTAAAAATGGTTTTATGGCATGTTCAGATACGATATCCATCGTAGCTTCATTTTGGGATAAATAAAAATTTTGTAATTTTGCTTTATCACTTCCTCGAACATCGTCCAAAATAAAATCATTCGTATCAGTATTTTTTGGAGTGAATTCACTAGGTATACCAAAAGTTAATAATTTTGCTTTTTCTTCATTTGTAAATAAATCTTTAGCATCAATTTCATCTAATAGTATGTTTAGAAGGTCTCCCTGTCGAAATCCTTGGGTGATGTGTATAGGTTCATGCATTCCGTACATTACTCTATTTATGAGAGCGAGCATTTTTTCTTGGGGAGATACCTGTTGCTTATGCGGTTGCTGTTTATCGATTGCTTTTAATATTTCTTCTCTTGGTATAGTTATTGGTTGTATTTTGCCGACACCTTGTTTTTTTAAATGTGGTTTTATGCCCAGTTCTGATAAAAATTCAGGTGACATATACATATCATGTGGGAAATGTATAAGTGGACCAAAGTATGTAGGTTGGATATTAAATTGAACTATCATTGATCCTGGATTTTTCGTTACTATAGTTGGATTATCAAAAAAAGATTTTACCGCATGTAGATACAATTCTATTTTTTCTTCAGGAACGCCATGTTCTCTAAAAATATGCAGGATGCGGGAAAGAGGCGAATCTGGTTTTTCACTTAAAAATTGTTTTTCAAGTGTGTCCGTGCTTTTAATAGCCATATCTACATCCTGACCTTGGTTTTCTGTTGGGATTGCGCGCACAAAAGGATTTTTTTCTAAGCTT
Organism: Candidatus Uhrbacteria bacterium; assembly: GCA_023246325.1. Lineage (GTDB taxonomy): Bacteria > Patescibacteriota > Patescibacteriia > 2-12-FULL-60-25 > 2-12-FULL-60-25 > JAHFIO01. The sequence continues at coordinate 971 of JAHFIO010000030.1, forward strand.
CTCATATACGAGTAGTATATAGTAAATGTTGTAGTTGGTGCACCCCAGACGATTTGAACGTCTGACCTTTCCCTTCGGAGGGGAATGCTCTTCCAGCTGAGCTAGGGGTGCGTATGCACGAAGTGTGATATATTGTGGATACTATGACAATACCTACACCCATACAAATAAAAGAGGTGCAAACTATTCTGCAGGATTTGCAAAATGCGACCGTACAGTTGAATGCGGAATTAGATTTAATTGAAACTGAGGAAGAGAATACACAATAATATGTCTCAAGATCCACAGATGAGAATGCGAGAATCTTCTTCTTCAAAAGAAGATGAGTTAGATCAAGCTGCAATAAAAGAGATTGAGTTGGATGCAGCAGCGAATGCGGGAGTGCAAGATCAGCCTAAATCTCAACCTGAATTATATGAGGTGAAGCAATTCGTATATAGAGTACCACCATCTGGATATCCAGAAGGTTTTGATCCTACGAAAAATCTAGATATTCAACCAGGAAAAGTTGAAATATTATTTCGTGATATCGAAAGTTTTCATCAAGAAATTAATCATATTGAAAAAGTTGCTTCTGAGGCACTTGCACGTCAAGTGGAGGCAATAAAACGATTGCTAACTACAGAAGAAACTGTATTACAAGGGGATGGTGTCTATCGTTCCGTAGAAGTAAAAAAAGAAAAACTAACGGTATTAGGAGAGGCGGTAGATTTTTATCGTAAATTATTAAATAGAAGGTTGGTTCAATTTGGATTAGTGGCACTTATGGGTGCATCGGCTGGTGCAGGTGTTAAACATGGTATTGAAGAGTCGCAGTCGGACAATGTCGTAACTACAGAAGAAGGTAAAATAGGAATTCGTGAAGTACGTGCAGACTCAAAAAAACGTACTCTGAGTGATAAAGAAATTTCTGAATTAGCTACAAAAGGTGCTATGGATGTTTTTACTGAGCTTATACAAGATGATTCAATGTCATTGATGCAATCTGGTGACACCGAAGCATTTTGGTTACAAGTAGATGAGTTAGAAAATAAAATGTCAGAAAAATATAGTTTAGCAAAGATACATATTGATTACGAATTACAAAAACTCATAAAAGAATATGCGGATACACAATTGTCAGATGGAAAAATGAAAACAGATTTATTATCACATCAATATGACTCATGGACTCATCCTGAAGGCAAAGAGGTATTAGAAAAAGATGAATCGTTAAAAAGAGAGTAATCCTTTTGACTTTTCAATTATAAATTGTTACCCTCGGCGCTGTGTGTGCTCGCAATACCGAGCAGCGGTAGCTCAGCTGGTAGAGCAGGGGCCTCTTAAGCCCAAGGTCCCGGGTTCGATCCCCGGCCGCTGCACCAAAAAAACATCTCATTATAGAGATGTTTTTGATAGTGTGTTATTCTGTATGAATATGTCTATTGAAAATAAAAAAACTAAAGTTGAAGGGCCACTTACCAAGGAAGAATCAACTCGTATCGATGAAGATCGTGCTGCACTTAGGTCATACAGTGAGGCACATAATCTTCGTCATCTAGAAGGTAGAATAGAGCATGGATTAGATCCGTCTGGAATGCTTGCAGTTGAAGATTCTCGACTGCTTGCAGAAGAGATAGCAGAAAAACTCGGAACATCTATTGAGGAATGTGAAGCATTCATTGCAGAACTTCACACAACGGGTCCATGGGTACGCATTGAAGAATTAAGAAATGGTGGAACAACCCTACGCGCAAAAATGTATCTTACATTAGCTGGTGTATGTGGAGAAAAATTAATACGTAAAGGTCAACATTCTCCACGAGAATATATTGATGATAGAAATCGCGTCATGCGAGAACTCACATCTCTTAATCGGCAGGATAGGAAAAAAGCGGAACAAGAATTTGAAAAAAATCTTCAAGAACGTGTATATGATTTATCTGATAAAGAAATAATTGAAATAAATGGAGTCGAGGTTATTTTGGCGAGTGGCGATCCATTTATTGCTATGGCAGCTGAAGGTTTCGAAGGAGGTATTTCAAAATCAGGTCCTGATGGTAGTCCTGATTCAATGTATTTTGTTGGTACACAGTCCATAGATGAAAGATCAATTACCATGCTGGGCTTTGTTCCGGTATTTGCAGAAGTCCCAGGGTCACCATCACTGAAGCGTGTGGAAATAGGCTCAGAAGAAGCAAAAAAAGGTAGAATTGTATATGCGGAACCATCAGCATTAGATGAACCATTACAAGAACGTGTTGGCAAATTAAAAAAAATAGCAGGTGGATTATTTCTTGCATATAATAATAAAGATTTGGCGATACAATTATTAGGAGCTGAATTATTTGGTAGAAAACATAATTATGTATTTAGTGAAGTTGGAACCGATGAAACTATAGATGGTAGATGATATATTGACTTTTTCTGCGTTTTCTGCAAAGGTACTCCCACAAAGGAGTACTTTTCATGTTCAAAACATTTAGTGCACTTACTGTATCCTGCCTTGTTTTTGCCTGTGCGGGGCCGAATGCGCAATTCAAAACACCGCTTATTTCCGAAACCTATGGGGAAAGATTGATTTGCGTGCCGGTACGCAATCAGCCTGCATTTGCCACATTCGCGTGTGGGAATGAAAATGCTAGAACAACCACGGTTATTGATCCAAATGGACATGCAATTATTGATCGACGGGAACCATCCGCAGAACCAGTTATTGCGCTCGAAGATACAGAATGTGTGAATTTCACGCCATTGCCAAATCAGCAATGTGGTTTTCCGCCAAATACACCGCTGCATTCAACGGCTATTCTTATTCTGCCGCAAGTGGTGTCGATGACTCTCATTGCAACGGATCGATTACAACTTGTTATCGATGGCATGGTTGTGAGAGTCGCGTATCCTCTCGATGACAATGGTCGAACATTTTTAATGGGGAGAGGATTACCTGAAAACGTTGTTCACGGTCTTTAAATACGCATCCTGCCGAATGGATGCGTTTTTTTTATGCTTGTGTTAAGGTATGCAAAGAACATTCAATAGGAGAAAATACATGGCGATCTATATTCCTCGTTGGGTTGCGGTTCGACAATATGTTGATAGCTTGAATATTTTTACAGATGATAGATTTCGGCAGGATGCAGTTTCTGCGCGCGCAAGTGCGCGAGGTGCGGCTACTGCACTTGCAACTCGATTGCTTGTAAAGCTTGGTGTTCAAAAACCACCTGTGAATATAATTCATTTTGCAACTCATTTTGGCATCACCCTTATGGTTGGTGCGAAAGATGAGCCGCAATTTAATTATGACATCGCACTTGATGTGCGTGATCCAGCGACTGTACGTCTGTGGGTGCATGATAAAATGCATTTTCAGGAACAGCGTTCGTTTTATGCGCATGCGATGGGACATCTATTTTTGCATCCTTTTCCTGATAGCAAAGTACTGACGTGTTCTTGGTATGAGAATACGGAAGATATTTTCGAGCATGAAGCGACTGCATTTGCACGTGAATTGCTTATGCCAATTTGGATGGTGGAACGGGAAAGAAAAGATCCGTTTTATTTCAATGAGTTTCAGTTGGCGAAACAATTTGATGTCCATAGTTCGGATATGCATCGTCGATTGGAGCTATTTAAGAATTAGATTTTTTTGGCGGCAGGATGTAGAGCCTCGACATTGTCGAGGTTTTTTGTTAAGGTCGTATTGTTCTTTCACAACGTACAAAGGAGTTTCACGTGCCTATCAAAATCGAAAAAGAGCGTCGTTGGCTTGCATCATCGTTTAATCTTCAAGTTCTTATATCTGAAAGTCTTGAAATTAAACAGGGATATGATGATTTGTCTAGTGGCAGACGTGTGAGACTCATCAATGATGAGAAAGCATTGATCACGTATAAATCAGGGTCTGGGCTTGCGCGTCTTGAAGATGAATTGCCTGAAAACGAAACTGATTATAAAACTGCAGCTTTTGTCTATAAAGGTTGCCGATATGCACTCGAAAAAACGCGATTTTTATATCAGGGCAAAGAGTCTGGATGGACGGTAGATGTTTTCAAAAATGAGCTGAAGGGTATCACGCTTATTGAGTATGAGCATCCTGATTGCGATAAGCTCACCATCCTGCCCTCATGGTTTGAGGGGATTGAAGTGACGGATTCCATTACAAATTCGCACTTGGCGCGTTTGGCATATGATTTGAAGCATATGACATATTCTGGCTCGGTTCGGGATTTGCTTTTGTCTTCGAAACGATTGCCTCGTATTGTATTGACGGGTGGTCCTTGCTCTGGAAAAAGCACGGCCATGAAAGCCATTGAGTCAGGATACGGGGATCGGGTCACCTGCATGCGTGAAATGGCGACCATGGTTATAACGCATGGTGTTTTGCCAAGTACGGATAAAATGCAGTCATGGCATTTCAATCGTTTTTTGCATGGTGTTCAAAGTGATTTTCAAACAATCACGGACACGCAAGCGCGTGCAAAAGGAAAGAGTTTGCTTGTGCTTGATCGTGGGAGCATTGATAATGCCGCATATGTTTCAGGTGGTTTACCTGAATATGAAAAAATGTGTCATACCACGCGCGAGGTTGAATTCGCGAAATATGATATGGTATTATTTTTGGATACACCTCCACGTGATGTGTATGAGAGCAAGAAGGCAAATAATCCTGCGCGTTATGAAACATATGATGAGGCGCTTGCTGTATCCGCACGAATTAAAAATGTGTGGCGGAATCATCCTGGGTTTCGCGTGATGCCGAATGATTCTTGGGGTAGAAAATTAAGTGAGATTCTGATTTGCGTAAATAGTTTTTTGTAAGTGTTTAGTGCTAGGTATTACCTGGCACTTTTTTTGATTATAGACAAATAACCCTTTGGCAGGATAAGATTGTCTATATGAAACTTTCTCAGATATTTACAAAAACAACGAAGACGCATCCTGCTGATGCAGAGTCAGTGAATGCGCGATTATTGGTGCAGGCAGGATTTGTGCATCAGGAAATGGCGGGAGTATATTCGTGGTTGCCTTTAGGGTTGCGGGTCTTGAATAAAGTTGAGGGGATTATTCGCGAAGAAATGAATTTGTTAGGAGCATCGGAAGTACGAATGACATCTTTGCAACCAAAAGAAAATTGGTTGAAGACGGGGCGATGGGATACATTTGATGTGCTATTTAAAGTTCCATCTCAAACTGGGAAAGAATATGCATTGGGTTCATCGCATGAAGAAATAGTGACGCCATTAGTTGGAGCATATGTTAAGTCGTATAAAGATTTACCAGTTGCAGTATATCAAATTCAAACAAAATTTCGTGATGAATTACGTGCGAAGTCTGGTGTTTTACGAGGACGTGAATTTGGAATGAAGGATTTATATTCTTTTCATTCTTCACAAGAAGATCTAGATGCATTTTATGCGCGTGTTGCGAAAGCGTATATGCGTATATTTGCAAGATGTGGCTTGGATGTGAAAATGGTTGAAGCATCTGGAGGCAATTTTTCTAAAAAAAATTCGCATGAATTTCAAGTGCATACGGATGCAGGCGAGGATATGATTTTTACTTGTGAAAATTGTAATTTTGGACAAAATACAGAAGTCGCGACTGTAAAAGAAGGGGATGTATGTCCTATATGTGGCGGTGTATTGAATTTGAAAAAAGGAGTTGAAGTAGGAAATATTTTTGATTTGGGTATGAAGTATACAGTGCCATTTGAATTGGGATATACAGATTCGGCAGGATCGCGAAGCCCTGTATATATGGGTTGTTATGGCATTGGGACAACGCGTTTAGTTGGTTCTATTGTTGAGGCATTGCATGATGAACGTGGGATGATGTGGCCTCGTGAGGTTGCGCCATTTGCGGTACATTTAGTTTCTCTCTCCTCGAGAGATGAGGAGATGAATGCGCGTATTATGTCATCCGTCATGGAATTGTACGAGAATTTACAGTCGGCAGGATATGAGGTGTTATGGGATGACCGGGATGCATCAGCAGGTGAAAAATTAGCAGATGCGGATTTGATTGGAATTCCATTGCGTATATTGGTAAGCGAAAAAACTTTACGAGAAAATAGTGTTGAGTGGAAGGAGAGGGGGGTGAGTGAGGTGAAATTGGTTTCAGTTGAAGATATTCTTCAAGCTATTGAAGTGTTTAAAAAATAAAAGTCATGTCTGAAATTCTCAAGCAAATTGTACAAGCGCCTGAAGAGGTTGAGACGACCTCGGTTCATGGGAAAATATATAAAATTGATGCATTGCGAAAATTTGCTGAACAATTTCCTATTGTAGATATTGACATTGAAAGAGTGCGGGGTGCGACGAGTGAAGGCAATATATATTGGGAAGGACTAGACGGTAAGGGACTTGGCCCTTTTCATATTCTGAAAGATTGGGAGGCGGCGCAAAAAAATCCAGCCTGGGTGAACCATGTCGCATCAATAAAACGTGCGGATGCTACTATGCCTATTTGGATAACGAAAGAAGGGATTGTGTTTGATGGTGTGCATCGTTTAACGAGAGCTGTTTTAGATGGAAAGAAAACCATTAAAGCGAGGATATTCGAAAAATTTCCGAACAGTATACATACAAAAGATGCGGTGAAGGAGTATATTTTTTCTCAATTAGAACAACCTCTTATAGAGGAACGTAAAAAAGAATTGTCTCATGAGTTAGCCACAGTCTCTGATTTTTTTTCTGATGCAGGAATTGAATTTTACATTGCAGGTGGGAGTGGATTGGATTTACGTGATGGAAAATGGGATAGGGATCACCAAGATGTAGATGCGGCAATTTTTAATTCTGAACGTAGGAAGTTCTTTGATGCTGCAAAGAAGGCAGGATATCTTATTACAGATCCAGATCATACACACTTGGATATTTCTGATGTTTTAGATGAAAAAAGAGAAAATGTATTTTTGTTTCGTTCTGATGAACGAGGACAAAGTAGTTTTGAAGTTATGTTTGTGGACGAGAATAAAAATAATCTTAAACAATTGTATGTAGATTCGCGAATAGTAGAAATAGCAGGACGCGAGATTCATTTACAGCCCGTAGAAATTATTTTATTTCATAAATTATTAGATGCTCGTAGAAAAGATATGAAGGATATCCTTAAAATTTGGGTAGATATTTCCGTTGATGAGCGTGTGCGCTTACAAAATTTAGTAGATCAATCAGGTGTAGTTTTTATATTGCATGGTAAACGAACTTCAGATATTGAAACTGTATTGCATGATGCACCCGTTATATCTTCTCAAAAAGAATCGGTTTTTTTTGAAGATGATGCTTTAGAAATAATTGAACATACTGTATATGAAGAATTATTGGAAAAATGTGAAATAGCGTATTATATGCGGTTGAGTACAGCCAATAAAAAAGATTTTTTCAATGCTATTTCAGAAAAGTATTCAGGATTTTTACCTGAAAAAAAAGCAGTTACAGAAGCGATGGCAGATTATTTGTATCAAGTTCCAAAACCATCACTTATTGAATTTAAAAATTGGGCTAAAAAACGTGTTGGTAGATTGGAAGATATACAAAGAAGCGCATTACATAATTTTATCAATCAGAAAATTTGGGAAGTTGAAGTTATGTGATAGGTGTATTCAACTTTTTTAACATATAGCTTCCACGTAATCGGTAACCAAGCGTACGATAATATTCACGTACACCAATACCAGATATAACGGCAATATTTTTATATCCTTCACGTTTGGATATTTTTTCAGCATGTTTCATGAGTAGGCGACCATATCCCTTATGTTGCGATGCATCTTTTTTATTTTGGCGAAGGTTTAGTGCAGTGCCATATGTATGGAGTTCGCGAACAAAAGAAGCGTCTCGTAATTCAGGGAGTGCTTTTTCAATTGCTCTAGAATATAAAATATATTTTTTATCATTTTGATACTCGGGCCGATTTTGAATATCATGTACTTGTGGAGGTAATCGTAAACGTAAAAAAGCGAATACGGCCTTACGGTTAGGATCTTCCATAGTAATAAAAACTTCTTTTCCGCCT
>JAHFIO010000031.1 GCA_023246325.1 Candidatus Uhrbacteria bacterium
TAAATTAGTCAGTGGAATTGTTCCCCAATGCAACCATTCGCGACGTGCAATTTCTGCGCCATTTAAACGACCGGAAACTGCAATTTTTACTCCAAGGGCACCAGCTTTTTTCACGCGCTCAATTGTTGTTTTTAATACGCGACGAAATGCCATACGTTTTTCCAAATCAGTAATAACTTGCTGACAGACAATCGCAGCTTCTAATGCCGGCTTTGCGACCTCGGTTACATTTAATTGAAAAGCAACTTTCTTTCCTTTATAAAATTCTTTAACAAATTTCTTTTTTAAATCTTCGATACCAGAACCAGAGCGACCAATAACTAAACCGGGCTTTGCTGTTGCTACTGTCACAACTAAAGATCCGCGCGAACGTTCAATAGTTACTTTACTGACAGACGCATCTTTCAATTCTTTTTTGAAAAAATCTCGAATTCCTAAATCCTGCCGAAGTTGTGTGCGATATGCTGCATCGCGCGCAAACCAACGTGACGGCCAGGTGGTGGTCGTTCCGAGACGAAATGAAGTTGGATGTACTTTATGACCCATATAATTATTTGGTTTTAGTAGCCTTTTTAATTTTAGATGGCTTAGCTGGTTTTATTGCTTTGCTTTTTGAACGTTTCAATGCTTTTGCAATTGCTTGGCTACTCGATTCCGCATCATCTAAAATCACATTAATATGTGTCGTGCGTTTTAAAATAGTTGCTCCACGACCCATGGCCATAGCGCGCGTACGTTTCAAGCTTGGACCACCATCAGCGGTAATAGATTTCACAAATAAATTTGCGCGATCCAATTTAAAATTATGTTCTGCATTTGCGATAGCAGATTGCAATAATTTTAATACGGGACGACCCGCTGCTTGATGAATAAATTTCAAACGAGATTCTGCTTCATTCACAGACAAGCCGCGAACCGCGTCGATGACGAGTCGTATTTTACGTGGAGCCATTCGAAGATGGCTAAGTGATGCGTGTACTTGCATATATTATTTTTTTGCTGCAGGAGCCTTAGCTGCTGGTTCAGCTGCTGCGGCTTCATTTGCTTTTTGAATTTTTCCTCCATGTCGAACAAATTTTCGTGTGAGTGAAAATTCACCAAGTTTATGTCCAACCATATCTTCAACAATCACAACAGGAATGTGAATTTTTCCATTATGTACGCCGAAAATAAATCCCACCATTTCTGGAGTGATGGTAGATGAACGTGCCCATGTTTTCACTATGGATTTATCGCCAGCTTTTAACTTAGCAACTTTTTCCATGAGACGTGGATCCGTATATTGGCCTTTTTTTATACTTCGTGACATATAATTATTTGGATTTGTTGCGACGATCAACAATTAATTTTGTTGATGGATTATTTTTTCGACGCGTCTTCACACCTAATGCATGTTTACCCCATTTGGTTTTTGCATATTTCATACCAATTGGATGTTTACCTTCACCTCCACCATGCGGGTGATCAACTGGATTCATTGCTTTTCCACGTACCGTTGGTTTAATTCCGCGTAAGCGCATGCGCCCCGCTTTTCCATAACGTACCAAATGATAATCAGGATTCGACACTGAGCCTAAAGTTGCCATGCAAGATTTAGGAACATTACGAACTTCGCGCGATGGTAAACGTAAAGTGGCAAAACCACCTTCAAGAGCAATAAGCTGGATAACTGATCCTGCCCCATGACCAAGTTGACCACCTTTATCTGGTTGGAATTCAACGGAATGCACATTCATACCTACAGGAATTTTTTCTAAAGGCAATCGATTTCCAATTTTAATTTCTGCTTCCTTTTTGCTTGATACAACCACATCACCAACTTTTAATCCATCCGGTGTAAGCATATAGCGCTTTTCACCATCTTTGTAATTCAATAATGAAAGACGTGCGCCACGATTTGGATCATATTCAATTGTAGCAACAGTTGCAGGGATATCAAATTTGTCACGTTTAAAATCAACAGTGCGCAAATATTTTTTTACCCCACCACCATGATGACGAACTGTAATTTTTCCTTGATTATTACGACCACCTTTTTCTTTGCTTATTGTGATCAAAGATTTTTCAGGATCATTTGTCGTGATATCAGAAAAATCTTGCACACTTGAGAAGCGGCGGCCTTTTGTAACTGGGCGATATAATTTAATAGGCATATATTTATACGTTATCGTACAATTCTATTTTTTCACCCATCTTCAAAGTGACCAAGGCTTTCTTCCAATCACTGCGCACGCCTTCAATACGTCCGCGACGGACTACTTTTCCTTTGCCACGAATAATATTTACGCGTGAAACATGTACGGAATAGATGGATTCAACAGCTTTGCATACTTCATTTTTTGTGGCTTTTAACGGCACGTCAAATACATATGTTCCTTTTTGCGAAAGCATAGCTGCTTTTTCAGAAACATGTGGTGACTTTAAAACTAAAGGCGCATTCATTGCAGATGCTTTTTTCTGTACGTCAGATTTCAGAACAACTGGTTTCAACACAGCGTCTGATCCTGCCGACTTCTTTTTTGCTGTCGGTTTTTTTTCTTTTGTTACTTTTTTAGAAAATAATGACATATATTTATGCTTTACCGTATAAGGATTCAAATGCAGAAACCGTATCTGACCAAAATACGAGTGTATTATATGCAAGAACATCTTCTAAGTTCATTGAATTTACCGTAACAAGTTTTATATTTTGCAAATTACGCACCATACGCAATAAATCAGGATTTGATTTTGAAACAACGGCCAAAGCTTTGCGATGTACGGGCAATGCTTTGAACAAATTTACGGCAAATTTTGTTTTTACTGCTTCTGGCTTGAAACCTTCTAATGCAAACATATTATTGTTTGTTACTTTATCACTCAAAGCCATAAATAATGCTTTTTGTTTTGCTTTTCGATTTACTTTTACCGAGAAATTTTTATCAGATTTAGGACCAAATGCTTGACCTCCACCAACCCATTGTGGTGAACGAATGGAACCCTGACGTGCACGACCTGTGCCCTTTTGTTTCCATGGTTTTTTTCCTCCACCTTGCACATCGCCGCGGCTTTTAACATTTGCAATTGGATGGCGTGCATTGGCTTGTTGCGCAACTAAAACTTCGTGCACAAAGGCAGGATTCACTTTCACACCAAAAAACTTTGGATTCAATTCAATGGATCCTGTTTCTGTGCCTGTTTGATTGTATTGTTTAATAGAAGGCATATTATTGTTTGAGTACAGTACGAATTTCAATGACAGAATTTCGTGCGCCTGGAACCGCGCCTTTGACAGCGATAATTCCATTGTCACGAACTTCAACAACTTCTAAATTTTGTACAGTAACAGTTTCATCTCCCATGCGACCTGCCATGCGACGTCCTTTAAGCACATGCTGAACTCCACCAGCACCGATGGAACCTGGCATACGCTCTTGATCTTTATGACCATGCGATGTTGGATGGCCATGAAAATGATGGCGACGTACAACACCTTGAAACCCTTTTCCTTTTGAAGTACCTGTCACATTTATTTTATCGCCGGATGCAAATACAGTTGCCTCTAAAGCATCACCGCGCTTATATGCATCAGTTTTTTCTACGCGAAATTCGCGTAGAATTTGTGACATAGCCCCAGGCATTGAGAGACCTTTTAAATGACCTTTTTCTGATTGGGTTAAATTTTTTGAAATACCCATACCAACTTGTACAGCTGTATATCCATCAGTATCTTCAGTTTTCACTTGAGTGATAATACAAGGACCCGCTTGTACAAGCGTAACAGGAACAACCGTTCCGTCTGGACGGAACACTTGAGACATTTCAAGTTTTTTAGCAATAATGAATTTCATAGAGAAGTATTGGCCTGACTGAGAACAGAAAAGGCCAGTGGACGAATTTGATCAGACACCAAGGTGACTCAAATTCGTCCACTGGCCTCTCTGCGATCGAAAGGCTATAAAATTGTTATGTTTCCTCCACATATAATCGGTGTTCCAAGGAGGTTATGCTGTACTCACGCATCGCGGCGTGGATTATTCATCAAAAGGATGAAAGCAACTTACTCCGTGTTGATTATTGTGTAGGGTTCAGACTAATAATTACTACATTGACGAACATTTTACAACGATGAGATGCCGAATGCTGGAGGGCAAACATCCCGCAGGCGTACTTTTTGTGTACGCCGAGGAAATGATTGACCGAAGCATCGGCAGATCGCGTTGTAAAAGGTTCGTTTTAAAAGCTACATTTTGATTTCCACATCCACACCAGCCGGCAAATTGAGTGAAGTCAATGACTCGATTGTTTTTGCATTCGGGTCAAGGATATCAACGATTCGTTTATGAATTCGCATTTCGAATTGCTCGCGAGCATTTTTATGTACAAAGGTTGAACGATTAACGGTCCACTTTTTCTTTTCTGTTGGAAGTGGAACTGGACCTACCACCTTAGCGCCAGTGCGTTCTGCGGTGTCGATAATTGTTCTTGTTGAGAGATCAATCATCTTATGATCGTAGGCGCGGATTTTTATCCTGACGCGTGATGAGGTAGAGTCTTTCATATTTATGAATTATCTTCCATATTATTTAACTATTTTTGTTACAACTCCTGCACCAACGGTGCGACCACCTTCACGAATTGCAAAGCGCATTTTTTCTTCCAAAGCAACTGGAGCAATCAAAACAATTTTCATTGCAACTGTATCTCCTGGATTTGCCATAGCAACACCTTCACCTAAAGTAATTTCACCTGTAACATCCGTTGTTCGAATATAAAATTGTGGTTTATATCCTGTAACAAATGGTTTGTGACGACCACCTTCTTCTTTAGAAAGAGTATACACTTCTGCTTCAAATTCTGTATGAGGTTTAATGGATCCTGGTTTACATAAAACCATACCGCGTTCAACTGCTTCTTTTTTAACACCACGAAGTAGCAAACCAGCATTGTCACCTGCGCGACCTTCTTGCAATTGTTTATTGAACATTTCAATACCTGTAACAACGGTTTTTTGACTTTCTGTAAAACCAACAATTTCAATTTCTTCGTTAATTTTAACCTGTCCACGTTCGACACGACCTGTAACAACAGTTCCACGACCTTCAATAGAAAAGACGTCTTCAACTGGCATTAAGAAAGGTTTATCGAGATCGCGAACAGGCTCTGGAATAAAATCATCCAATTGTTGTACGAGGTCTAAAACTGGCTTGGAAGCTGCATCATCACCTGGATTTTGCAATGCTTTCAAGGCAGATCCTCGGATAACTGGAGTTGTATCGCCTGGATATTCGTATTTTGTAAGTAAATCGCGAATTTCTTGTTCAACAAGATCAATCATTTCCGCATCATCAACCATATCGCACTTATTTAAGAAAACAACAATTGAAGGCACACCAACCTGACGAGCAAGCAAAATATGCTCACGAGTTTGAGGCATTGGACCATCAGTAGCCGAAACCACCAAAATTGCACCATCCATTTGAGCGGCACCCGTAATCATATTCTTAATATAATCAGCGTGACCTGGACAATCAACGTGTGCGTAGTGACGTTTTGCAGATTCATACTCAGTATGAGCTGTTGCAATAGTAATACCACGAGTACGTGACTCTGGAGCCTTATCTAAATCTGCGATACCTTTGGCTTGCGCCTTTTGGCCATGCGCAGCCAACACCGAAAGGATTGCGGCGGTGAGAGTTGTTTTGCCGTGGTCAACGTGGCCGATTGTACCTACATTGACGTGTGGCTTTGAGCGATCAAAGACGTCTGCCATAGAAATATGGGTTAAGTATTAAAGTGGGATGAGCATAGCAGAGTGCGAAAAATAATGCAAGTGCCTAGTATGAAGTCTTTAAAATTGCAAACTACTCGTGTTTCGCTACGTCATATGTTCACCGTACCAACAAGTACGTCTCACATATTCCTTGCTCCAACACTGCGTATTTCATCAATTTTAAAGACTTCTCCAATTAATTAATATTTTAATACGGCAGGAATCAACAAGGCATTGACAAATATCCTCTATCTGCTAAGGTATATTTACGAGGTGCTTCATGGAAGCGAGTTCATTGAAAACAAAGGCTATGTCTGTAAGTCTATATCTCATGGTGATTGGAGTGGTATGTTCAATATATGGATATTTTGCATCATATCCAATATCATTTTTTATTGGCCAAGGACTTGTTCTCATCGGTTCACTGACACAGTGTGGAATACACTTCCACTCATCGTACAAAAATCATCAGAATCCAAGTTGGAGTTTTGTACTGCTCTTTGGCATAGCAGGAATTACAGCAGTCGTAAATATACTCACGATCACTAAAGTGTGACTCAAGCTGCCTTCCGGCAGTTTTTTTATATCCCCTCTTCTTGATCTACAGGTTCTAAATAAAATGTATCTTCTAAAGGGATTTCTTCCATCTCATTTTGCACAATTGGAGGTGAAATTTTAACTTCGCCATCAGAAGTCACACCAGCCATGGCTTCAAATTGATCTAAAGGCAGAATAACGAGCGGTTCTAATCCTGCCGCATCAGTCATAATAATGGGTGTACCAAGCTTACGCGCGACATTGAAAATTCGTTGGAGAGACATATGTGCTAGACTGTACGGCATATGAATAAAGATATCAAATTCGATTGGCTGATGACCATTCTAGGATTTTGGTTTATAGGAGGAGTGTATATTGATGGTTGGGCACATAATCATTTGGATTCCGCGCTCGAAACTTTTTTTACTCCATGGCATGCCATGCTCTATTCTGGTTTTTTAGTCTGCGCGATCGCGCTTATCCTGCAGAGAAAAAACATGTCGGCAGGATATAAACTATCATTAGTAGGAATGGGAATTTTTGCGATCGGCGGATTGAGTGACATGATATGGCATATTGTTTTTGGAATCGAAAAAGATATTGAAGCATTATTATCGCCGACGCATTTATTATTAGTGATTGGAGCGGCGCTGATTTTAAGCGGGCCCGCGCGTGCATCATGGAACCGATGGAAAGAAGCACCGAAAAATATTTTGGAATGGCTTCCCACCTGCCTATCTATAACTTTTACCATTTCCGTGATTTCATTCATCACACAATTTGCACATCCAGTTCGTCTCACAGCATTTGGCATACGCCCTCAAGAAATTCTCATCGACTGGATGCAGGCGCGCGGTATTTCTGGATTTCTTATTCAAACATCTCTCCTTGCAGGATTTTGTTTATACGCTACAAAAAAATGGAATGGTAAAATGCCTTTTGGATTTTTTACTATTATATTTGGATTAAATACCTTTGGTATGTCGCTCATGACATATGCATGGGCAGTTGTATGGAGCGCGATTATATCTGGCATTCTACTTGATATATGTGTGAAGAAAATATCATTTCGTTTTTTTTCTTTTTTAATTCCTGCTCTATATATGCTCGGTTATTTTATAGCGAATATGTCTATTTCACCTATTTGGTGGAGCGTACATTTATGGACAGGATCCATCGTCATAACAGGTTGCGCCGGAGTTTTGCTTAGTTATTTGCTCGAACCTACTTCTTAATTTTTCTTTTTTCTAACCATTTTGGTACTGAGCTAAAGATAATTTCTGGTAATTGATCTATTTCTTCTTCTGTCACGCGATAATGCATTTGATATATAGTCTCAACACTCCCAAATAATGCATTATCCCAATCTAATTCTAATAAACGCGCCATATTTTGAACGGCTGCTTCAGTTGGTCCTTCAATTTCTAAAAAAGTTGGAACCCATGGCCAAGTGTCTATTGTAATTTCAATATCCCCCCAAATCCATTTTTCTCGTTTTGTTTCTTGATATGCCTTTGCTATTAATCCAAGCGCTTCTAAAAAAACACATGCGGTTTCAAAATCATGCACAATAACCTCTACCTCTTGTGTACCCTTAATAGTTCGACCATGTAATTGTTTATAACTCATGGTGATTTTATCGCCTTCATCACGAACACGCACCCAGCCACCCGTATCATTTAATACATCATCTTCATAATCAAACACATATCTTTTCATAAGAATTTCTGGCTGCGCGCAATGCGCACCTACATCCTGCAGTTTTGCGCGGATGGCAGCAGGATCGATACCGGGAAATTTTGCCTCGATTTCAATTTTCATACATATATGATAGCGCATATTAGCGCAAAATAAAAATCGTGGCGAGTGCCACGATATACCATCGTATATTATTTTGTGAACCGAAATCGCGTAATGCGCTCTGGTTTCCACATATGTCGCAATAAACTTTGAACACGTTTTGGTGTAACATTTTTAATGGCGATATCATACCAACGATCATTCAGATCTTGCATAAACCAACGACTGACAAAATATTCTACAAACTCTTCATTTGTTCTTTCTTCCCATGTATCTAGCATGTGTAGCCATGTATTATATACACGTGTCCATGCATCAACGGGAATAGGAGCATTCATGAGATTAAAAATCTCCTCATACATTGCGAGCTCGATGGTTGGTAATTTTCGTTCAGCTGTACTTGCCGTGATACTGCTCCAACATTCTGGAAATCCAGAATGAGCTGTTTCTATGCCATAGAGCAATCCTTCATCCAAACACAATCGCTTATAAATTGTTCCATATGAATCCGCTTCAAATAAATCGATTGCCATTTCTGACAACATTCTTTCATCTTCACGCCAGGGAACGGGCAAATACAATTGCACGCTTGGATACATAACTTTATAATTTGAAAAAATATCTCGTGAAGCCGTGAAAGCAAGCGGATGAATTTCAGGCCGATG
>JAHFIO010000032.1 GCA_023246325.1 Candidatus Uhrbacteria bacterium
TTATTTTTATCCGCATTAGAAAAAATTTCTGGTAATCCTTTATCTGCCATACGCGAAGCGCACCGCATCCTGCAAGTGAAAGGAAATGTGATTCCGGTTTCTTCCATGGCGTCTGATTTATATGCAGAGTTGGTAGATGGCACCATTATTCGTGGTGAACATGAAATTGATGAGCCGTCATATTCGGCAGGACAAACTTCGCGATCAAAAATAAAAAAATGTTTTTTATCACCGAGTGTTGCCGCAAATCCAGAGGCAATAACCGCGATATTGGAAGCGGATGCCATCATTATGGGGCCAGGAGATTTATATACATCGCTGATTCCCGTTTTATGTGTTGATGGAATTACCGATGCGTTGATACAAACGCAAGCATTAAAAATATATGTCATGCAATTAGCTACAAAACGTGGGCAAACGGATGATTTTGTTGCATCAACATATATTGATGTGGTGAATCACGCCATTGCTCCAGCGTCCATTGATAAAATCATTGTAAATGAATCACTTTTTCCAGAAGAAATTGTAAGACGATATATAGAAGCGGGAGAAAATATTGTGCAAAATGATTTAACAGGAGACGGTATAGAAATAATTATGTCAGATGTATTGGCAGATGGTTTTGTTATCGCACCAAAAGGCGATACATTAAAACGATCTTTATTGCGACACGATTCCGCAAAGCTTGCGAGTGTTATTTTAGCTCATATATAAAAAATCCTCCGCGTATTACGGAGGACGACATCCAAGTGCAACTTTACCAATGCGCTCAATTTTTACACCGAAATATGCAAGCTTACCATCAAAATATTTTTTAACACAGTTCGTTACATATTGATGCGCAATCATGACACCCAAAAGCATGTCCGAGCTAAGATGTGTAACGGATCGTGAACGATATTCATCTCGCGCACGAATAATTTCATCGAGAATAGCCGTATATAATCCAGCGCAATTTTTCGAACTTGCCGTATCACTTAAAAACTTTTTAAATTCTTCGCGTTTTTTTATATAGGTCGGTGAATCGTTGACCACAAGCGCCACCTCTACATAGAGCGAAGGATATTCTGCATCTTCTGGAAATGAAGAAAGTACCAATTTTGGCATTGCATTCTCTATCGGGATATTTCCTCCTGATGTCACGACACGCCTCATCCCCCTCATGATAACAACCATAAGAATAATGACAAAAATTCCGATCAAAATAAACAATGCATTTTGTGACATGTGTTCACTCCATGTGAAAGGTGCTGAATAAAACGTTAGCATAATTGATGAATAAGCGGTAGGGGACACCACCTAGTCAATGTATTGAATACTGTATAGGATATATACATGAAAACTACACATGTCGTTATTATTGGCGGCGGATTTGTTGGATTGCCTGTAGCAAAAAAACTTGCGTCTCATTTTCGTATGCATGCGAATGTGCATATTACCTTAATTGATGCAAAATCATATTTTACTTTTTTACCTCGTTTGACGGATGCGATTCATAATGAAGTGAAAGAAAAATATATAAACGCTTCCTATGCACATCTTGCGAAAAAATATGGATTTACATTTATTTGTGACACAGTTTTGAATATTAATACTACGCAAAAAAAAATCACACGAGCCGCATCCCCTACTCCACTAGAATTTGACTATCTTGTGTATTCCCCCGGTTCTATAACAAATTTTTATGAAACTCCTGGCGCAAAAGAATTTTCATACACATTAAAATCATGGAATGATGTGCAACGTATTCATAAAAACATAGACATACTTCTCTCTATATCAGCGTCGCCTTCATTTGTAGTTGTTGGTGCTGGCCCAACAGGTATAGAAGCAATTTTTTCTTTACAGAAATATATTCTGCAACGTTGTTCTGAAAAAAAAATTCCTTCTACTGCCACGTATACATTAATACAAGCGGCGACACAAATTCTGCCAGGGTTTCATGAAAAAATTGTGCGTGGAACTATGATCGAACTTGAAAAAAAAGGCATGCGTGTCATTACCGCTGATCCTGCTATATTGGTAGAAAAATCTTTTGTAGAATTAAAACATTCCGGACGCATTCCAAGCGATTTTATTTTATGGACTGCTGGCATTAAACGACAAGCTATAGATATCAACCCACCTCCGAACGAAGATCGTGGACATTTTTTTCTTATTGATTCGCATTTGGATATGAACGCATATACATTTGCAGGAGGTGATGCTGCTTCTTGTGATGAAAAGAAGATCGTCATTCCAAAAAATGCACAGACAGCATATAAAATGTCACGAACAATTTCGGAAAATATTATTCGTTCGATAGCCGGAGCACCTCTCGTCCCCTTCCACTATTCTTCACGTGGAATTTTTTTACCCATAGCAGATACCTGCTTCTTACATATAGGTCCGTTTGTATTTAAATCAAAAATAATTAAATGGTTGCGAGATATTGTATATACGCAAATATTTTTGGAAATCACACGGTGATTGGGGGTCAGGCACCAAACTGTGGATAAGTTTTTTTAAAAAACTTATCCACAGTTTGGTGCCTGACCCCAATTCCTACATAACCTCTATCCGTACGCATGGCTTCTTATCTCCGCTAACAGATAATGCCACGATGGATTCTCTTTTTTTTGCATCCTGCCGTTTTATTTTTTGAACAAATTGTGCAAATCCTTTTTCTAAAACTCGCTTCGACACCAAATATGGCACAACTCCCCAAACCAATCTTAATTGGCGCGCAACACGTGCATCGTCTGTTACTGCGTGGATTACGGTTTCTGGTCGTGTGCTAGCAACCTCACGCGCTGACAACCCCATGCGTGTAGCTACGACTACTTCGGGTTTTTCTAATGTATCTATTAATAAACGAATTGCGGCAGCTGCTCCTGACAATACATCATGTGGTGGAATAATTTTAAACGATGACAAATCATCAAATGCCGATGCTTCCATAGATTTCACGGTATCACTCATGACAGTCACCGCTTCAACAGGATACGCGCCACTTGCAGTTTCACCAGAAAGCATAATTGCATCAGCGTGATCTTGTACTGCATTTGCCACATCCGAAACTTCGGCGCGTGTTGGTCGTGGATTACGCTGCATAGAATCAAGCATTTGTGTTGCGACAATAACAGGTATCGCTCGTTCACGACAAGCCTCAATCATTTTCTTTTGCGCGACAGGTACACCGGCAGCAGGAGTTTCAACTCCTAAATCACCACGCGCCACCATAATCGCATCTACCTGATCAAGAATTTTATCAAAACAATCTAATGCTTCTTGTTTTTCTATTTTTGCAATTATTTTTATATCTCTTCCTTTTTTACCCTGCTTCACTAATAATTTTCGTAAATCAACAATATCTTCTGGCGATCGAACGAATGATAAGGCGATATAGTCTACTCCTAATTTTACACCAAATAAAGCGTCATCACGATCTTTTTCTGATAATGCAGGAATGCGTAATTTCGTTCCAGGTAAATTTAAACCTTTATGTGATAATAAAACGCCCCCAGTTTTTACTTCTGCATATATTCTATGTCCTTGAATTTTTTTTACAATCACATCCATTAATCCATCATCAAATAACATTTTTTCACCTACTTTGACATCGGTATGTAACGTTGGCACAGGAACAGGAATATCTCCATGCATACATTTTGCTGCATTAGAAAAAACCACATCCTGCCCCTTTACTAGGGTAATCCCCTCTTTTGGTAAATCTCCAACGCGTATTTTTGGGCCCTGCAAATCTAATAATATTCCAAAGGGTCGACCTAATTTTTTACCCGCTATTTGTAAATTTTGAAATAATTTCTTATGCGTGGCATGCGTACCATGTGAAAAATTCATACGCGCTATATCCATGCCTGCTTTTCCAAGCTTCACCAAGGTTGCCACGCTATCACTAGCCGGTCCTATCGTACAAACAATTTTTGTTCTTTTCATATATGTAGATTATGTACTAATTGGGGTCAGGCACCAAACTGTGGATAACTTTTACTTTTCGCCGTTCTTCAACAGTACGTTTTTGCATAAATCGCATATTCTCTACCCATACATCGGATCCAAAAGGAATTCCTTTTTGAATACTTTTTCTTACATTTTCATTTACATCATTTTCTAAAATGTTTACCCATTCGTGATAATTTGAAGGTAAACTAATAGGGGCATCGGTTATAATCGGGGCATGTGGATTTATATTTGTTAATCTTAACCGCGCACTGCTCCATTGCCAATCCTCTACACGTAATACTAATCTAGCTCGTAAGGGATTTTGTTCAATATATTTTATTACAGCCAATACATAATTATCAGTATTTACTAAAGAAGAAAAATATCTACCTTGGTACAAAGGGCCGGTCCCAACAGTTTGTGTTTTTAAATGAAATTTTCTCGTATGCGCATTCGTTAATTGATGCATAAACAAGCTTATATCTGAATCATTTTTTGGATATAGTAATAAATGCCAATGATTAGGCATAATACAATAAGCAAGTATTCTCATATCTAATTTTAATTGAGCTTCTTTTACACAAGAAATAAATAAATTAAAATCATCAAAAGAATTAAAAATAGATAATTTACCAATAGCGCGATTCACTATATGATATACATTATTTCCTGCGACAATTCGTGGGAGTCTGGGCATATATCACAGCTCTCACATTTTTAGTGTGTTCGTCAAGAGGGGGTCAGGCACCAAACTGTGGATAAAAAAAGAAAGCGTCAAAATATTATACACATTTAAGAACGCTTTCTTTTTTTATCCACAGTTTGGTGCCTGACCCCCTTACCAAGTCTCGCTAATTCTCGTTTGAATGTAGCTACATCTTCAAATTGACGATATACAGACGCGAAACGAATATATGCCACCTTATCAAAATGTTTTAATCTATTCATCACAACTTCTCCCACTTCTGCACTTGTTAATTCATTTAATTTTTTTCTTTGCAAATCTCGTTCCACCTCTTGTACTAAATTCCGAAATGCCATTTCCGTCACTGGCCTTTTTTCTAATGCGCGTTTTAAACCAAATTCAATTTTTTTCCGCGAATAACTTTCACGTGCTCCATCACGTTTCAAAACAACTAAATCCAATAATTCTACTTCTTCTCCTGTAGAAAATCTATACAAACATTTTTCGCATTCACGTCTGCGACGAATACACGCACCACCACTCGAAACACGTGAATCCACCACGCGCGTATCATGATGCCCGCAAACCGGACAATGCATATTATAACATTTTCTTTCTTAACCAAGCAGGAATTTGTAATTCTTCTTCATCTTTATTTGTTGAGCTAACGCGCACAGGTGCTGTGGCAGGAGTTTCATTTTTTTGAGGTATGCTTGCTGGTGAATATACAGGTTTCGTTACATGCGGTTGTTCAGTTGCAGGCTCAGGCTTCACATCTCCATTCTTTATATCCAAAGCTTTCGTATCTTGCCGTACAACTTCTGGAATATTTTTGCGCGTGAAAGTTAATGTTTCGACAGGATCAGACGTTCGCGTCACATTCATTTTTCTTGGCATTGAGCGATTTTCAAATCCTGTTGCTATAACGGTAATTTTTACTTCATCTTTTAATGTTTCATCAATAATCGCGCCAAAAATAACTTTCACGTTTGGATCTGCATTTTGTGTGATAAGTTTAGCTGCTTCTGACAATTCAAATAATCCTAAATTACTACCACCTGTGACAGTAAACAAAATTGCTTTCGCCCCATCGATAGAAATTTCTAATAAAGGAGATGACACCGCAGCCTTTGCCGCATCTATCATGCGATTTTCTCCACTACCTCGCCCTATGCCCATAATGGCGGATCCACGATTTGCCATTACTGCTTTTACATCAGCAAAATCTGTATTCACTTCACCATGTTTTGTAACAACATCCGCTATTCCCTGCACGGCCTGCCTTAATACATCATCAACAATTTCAAATGCATCACGCATGGATGTTTTACGATCTATAATCTGTAATACTCTATCATTTGGTATGGTTATAATAGTATCAACTACTTCTGAAAATTTATCATATCCTTGATCTGACATAGCACGACGCTGTGTTCCTTCGAACATAAATGGTCGTGTTACTACCGCCACCGTTAATGCACCAACTTCTTTTGCAATTTCTGCAACTTTTGGTCCAGCGCCCGTACCTGTTCCACCACCTAATCCACATGTAATAAAAACCATGTCAGCCCCTTTTAATAATTCACTAATTTCCGCGCGGCTTTCTTCAGCGGCATTTGCACCTATTTCTGGATCCATGCCAGCCCCTAAACCTCTCGTTAATGTTTTTCCTATATGTAATTTAGTGGGCGCTTGTGAAAAATGTAATGCTTGTACATCCGTATTCATGACAATAAATTCAACACCTTTAATTTTAGATGCGATCATGCGATTTATCGCAGAACCTCCCGCACCCCCAACACCAACAACTTTTATTTTTGGAGATGTCTCTATTTCTGGTTTTACTTCGGCCATATATAATAGCGATTAGTGTTTATTAAAGTTATGAATACACAATGTGTACATTATTGGCTCAACTGAGCCAAAAAATCTCTCTCTTGAGAGTTACACATGCGTGCAGGATACGTCAAATGGGGGGTCAGGCACCAAACTGTGGATAAGTTTTATTAAAAAACTTATCCACAGTTTGGTGCCTGACCCCACCCCTATGGTGCAAAAGACTTAAACAAATTTCGTATAGGTGACCCAATTTTTTTCAAAAATCCATTCTTTTTCCCTTTTCCTGATCCTGCCGACGCATACATATTGTCATTCTTTAAAGATTCATACCCCCATGCAACCAAACCAACTGCAACACTAAAATTTGGATCTTGTGTCATTTCAGGCATAGAAGACGTCAAAGACGAATGTCCAACTTCACAAGGCAATCGTAAACATTCTTTTCCAACCTCAACCATACCAGGCAATTTCGCTCCACCACCCGTAATCACAATTCCTGCCGGCAATAAACCTTCGCGATCAATTTTTTTCAACTCGCTTTCAACTTTCGAATATATTTCCTCAACGCGCGCATGAATAATTTCAGAGATATGTCGGTCGGTAACCGTCTCATCCACACCACCACCATACGAAACCAACTCGATAGGATGCGCACGCTTCGGCAACATTTCTGGATTTGCGCAACCAAACTCACATTTAATTCTTTCAGCCGCATCCAAAGAAACACGCAATACAATCGCAATATCATTCGTAATATTATCCGCACCAATTGCTACCGTTACCGCTTTCATTAAATCTCCATTTTCATATACTGCTATAGACGTCGTAGATGCGCCAATATTCACAACGCATACTCCCAATTCTCGCTGACGCGCGGTTGTGACAATCGCAGCACATGCCATAATGCCATATACCATCATATTCACATCCACATTCGTACGAAAAACCGCTTGCGTCACATTACGCACATGCGCACTTAATCCATGAATAATTAATGTATCAACTTCCAAACGAATTCCCTGCATACCCACAGGATCACGAATACCATGCTGCCCATCAACACTAAATCCGCGCGGCTGTACGTGAACAATTTCTTGATTTGCTGGATTAATATATGCACGCGCAGAATCAATTGCGCGCGCCACATCCTCCGCGCGAATTTCACCATCCGTTCGCGATACACCAATAACACCTTTTGCTTCCTGACATCCAATCGCCACTCCCCCTATACCAACAATGGCTTCTGAAAATGGTAAACCAACTGCTCGCTCCGCCTGTTCAAGGCAGGATGTAATCGATGACACCGCATCATCCAATGCAACTACCGCTCCTTTTGCTACTCCTGCCGACTGAACTTCAGCCGCACCTAAAATATTTAATTGTAATTGTTTTTCATGATTCAAACTCACACTCCCCGCCGCAATACGTATATGCGACGTTCCAATATCTAATCCTACTATCAAACGTTCTTTCATATACTTACAAAAAACGGCAGGATATACGGCCAGAAAACCAATATGCCCAAAACAAACGCAAAAAGCGCGGCCATAAAAACAGCCGCTGCCATAAGATCTTTGATATCCCTCGCGTATTCATGAAGTCGCGGTTTAACAAGGTCGACTAAACGTTCAACCATGCTATTCACTAATTCTAGCACAAGAACAAGAGAGACTGCTAATAAAATAAAATATCTTTCTGTGGATGAAATAGGAAAAATACATGATGCTATGAGTGCAACGATGGCACATGCGATTTGTATACGAAAACTTCGCTCGGTTTTAAATGCGAGAAGCATTCCGCGAATAGCATGTGAAATAGATGAGAAGAAATTCATAAGGTCGGATATTAATTGAGGTCAGACACTAATGCGCGTTCTTGGAGAGCAAACATTTTCTTTTCTTGTGCAAGCGATGCGTGGTCATACCCCATTAAATGCAACATACCATGTGCGACCATTCGTAACATTTCTTCTTTAAAAAGTATTCCTTGTTTTTTTGCATTTTTTTTAACATATGACGGCGATATAAAAATATCTCCGAAATCGGGGTCAGGCACCAAACTGGGGATAAGTTTTTTAAAAAAACTTATCCCCAGTTTGGTGCCTGACCCCCCAAAAGATAATACATCTGTTGTAGAATTCTTCCCACGATATACTTTATTTAATTTCTTCATCTTTGCATCTGATATACAATTCACGCTCACACAACCCACTTCTTTCTTTTTCGTCACTCGAAAAACACGACGTAAAACGCGTCGCACATCT
>JAHFIO010000033.1 GCA_023246325.1 Candidatus Uhrbacteria bacterium
CCTATTCCCAAAAACTCTATTTTACGCTACCATATCCTGCATATGCTGACCGAATTTGTAGGAGTGCAATTAACGCGATCAGAGCTTCAAGAAATCCATTTAGCCCTTATAAAACAGGCTTTAATACAGGATGAAATTCGCCGTGAACGAGGTCTTGAAGAAATAGAAGGACGTCCGCTACTTGAACGCATGGAACGCCTACTTGGATTAAATGAAGAACAAGCACATGCTATTGACCATGTAACACTTGATGAATTATGGGAGTATTCGTGGTATTCGTTTACTGAAGAGTGGGCTTGGTATCGTGCAGAACAAGAATTGGAAAAAACAAAGAAAATCAAAACAACCTCACAAGAAGATCATCAAAAAATGATAGAAACATTATACCAAAAACATTTTCAAAGATATGTTTCAGAGGTTGCCATGGTTGAAGGCGAACAAGCAAGAAAAGCTAAAATTTCTAGATCTTAATTTGGATGTATACTATGGAACAATTTTCTCCTGGAATGGTTGAAGAAGTGACGTCACTTTTTACACCTATTATACCTGAAGTCGTACCACAAGACGCACGAATTGAAGTTCATGCATCTATTAGTCGTTTTGCTTTTTTATATGAGCGTATTCGTAATGCAGTTGATTATAAAGATGAACATATTTTGCGTAAATCTGCGATTATACGAATACTGAAGCGACATATGGTTTTGGAGTCTGATCCACTTGCGATTGCAAAATTACTTATACGTGAATTAATTGCTGCACGGTATCTCCCAAATGGAGAATTAGATGAAAAAGTATATACAATGGTCGGTGCACTTGTAGAGAAATATCTTGTAATAAGAAAATGTGATGTGGGATCTAGCGTTCATTATGAATGGTTAGAGGGAATTTTAGCTGTTGAAATAGAGGAGGCACTTGTTGATCCATATCAAGAAAAAGCATTGGTATCATTTTTATATGAACGTATCGCAAAAAGTATTCATATAAAAGGATACGAAATACCTGATGCTGAATTACGATTACAAATTTATGTAGCCTGTTATCGTTTATTGCATAAAGCAGATAATGATATTCTCGGGTTTAAACTTGCTCGTGCATATGCGCCAGAGTGGTTACAGCAGCAAGAGTGGTTACAGCAGCCCCAAGCAATGGCAGAACGACTTATTGGTGTGGAAACTCGTATTCGTATAGCACTTATTCATCCTCTTGCATTACGACTGCAGCGTACAGTAAAGCCCTGGGCAGTTTCTTTGCTCATATTACGAGATGTAGCGCATGAGCCAAAGATACGTTTTGCTGAATTATTGTTGGAACCAGATAAGGTACACATGCTTGTGACTCGTATTGCAGATCGTAAATATGCGGAAGTGAAAGGACGTGTACGGCGTGGTGCATTTCGTGCCACCTTGTATTTATTTCTTACAAAAATGATATTAGCTCTTAGTATTGAAGCGCCTGTAGAATTATATTATTGGAAAGAAATATACTATCCGTCTTTAGCGATTAATTTATTTTTTCCACCGTCACTTATGTTTTTGATTTCATTATTTATTTCTATACCTGGAAAAAATAATACGGACATTATTCAAAAAAATATTTCAGCATTATTATCAGATGAGGGAATTCCAAATCGCGAAATTCGATATCCTGCAAAAAAATCTTTTCTAGGCAGGATGGCGTTTGGCATAGGATACGCTCTTATGTTTTTATTTTCATTCGGAACATTATATTTTGTTCTTGTGCAATTGCATTTTACGTGGGTATCAAAAATGATTTTCTATTTCTTTCTCTGTTTAGTTTCTTTTTTTGCATTTCGTTTACGACATGGCGCGCAAGAATATGTTATCGTAAATGCAAAACCAAAATTGACAAATATGTTTATAGATTTTATTTCGCTTCCTATATTGCGTAGTGGGCAAATCTTGTCGAAAACTGTTTCTCGGTTAAACGTCTTTTTATTTTTATTTGACTTTATTATAGAAGCTCCCTATAAAATTTTTCTTCGTGTTTTAGAAGAATGGTTTGGTTTCATGAAAGAGAAGAAGGATGAACTGCAATGAGCCACATACGAATATTCATTGCAACGCATAGATCACGTATTGTTTTCGTGGCTCGTATATTCGCTGTATTGTTTTGGATGGCGATATGGGTGAAAGCATTTTTTTGGTTTCAAGCAACAGGCATGGAATGGAAGTTGCGAAGTTTTCCACATGCACTTCGACGTATAATGACGCATGCGGGTATGTGGGGGCCACTTCTTATGATTGGTCTGCAGGCAGCGAGAACTTTTTTTCTTGTACCCAGTTCCGTACTTGAAGTTGCGGCAGGATCAGTGTATGGGCCATTGTGGGGAACTGTAATAAATATTATAGGGGCTAATATATCTGCAGCCCTCGCTTTTTCTACATCTCGATTCATTGGACGTTCTTTTTTCTCACGTACATCACGTGGAAGATTAAAACGATATGATGAAGCAATCTCACGTGATGCTTTTTTTTCTATTTTTCTTATGCGTATTATTTTAGTTCCTTTTGATATTGTGAATTATGCATCAGGAATGACGGGCATAGCATATAGCGAATATGCATTGGCAACTTTTTTAGGGACTTTACCATCCGTGATAGCATTTACCATAGCAGGTGATAGTTTGGGTAAACCACGTGGTGTTATTATATGCACGTTTTTGACAGGCATTATTGTACTTTTGATGTATTTTTTGAAACGAAGTACATGGGTGCGAAGAAAATTGCGATTATCAGAATGTGTATAGTATGAACAAAAAATTTGAATTGTTTAAAACTTCTGAAACATCAAATGCACGTTATGGCATAGTGCGCACGGAGCACGGGAATGTCCCTACGCCATTTTTTATGCCTATCGCAACGCGTGGGACCGTGAAAACTTTGACATCGGAAGATGTAGAACAGCTTGGATCACCCATTATATTATCGAATACGTATCATCTATATCTTCGTCCTGGATTAGATGTATTGCGCGCATATGGTGGATTGCATCAGTTCATGTCTTGGAACGGAGTACTTTTAACTGATAGTGGGGGATATCAAGTTTTTTCATTATCAAAAATGCGAAAAATTACTGATGAAGGTGCACTATTTGCATCTCATATCGATGGATCAAAACATATGCTCACTCCAGAATTATCTATGGAAATTCAGCAAGTTATTGGATCAGATATTGCAATGGTTTTAGACGAATGTACGCCGGCAGGATCAAGTCACGCGTATTTACAGAACTCTCTTGCACGCACATTATATTGGGCAAAAAGATGCTCTGATGTACGAGTATCAACTCAGCAAGTATTTTCTATAGTTCAAGGTGGTATAGATACATCTATGCGCATAGATCACGCCAAAGCTCTTATGGAAATTGGTTTTGATGGGTATGCTATTGGTGGATTAAGTGTTGGAGAAAAATTTGAAGATGCATGCGATGTTATTTCAGCCCTTGATCCCATCCTGCCGAAAGATAAGCCGCGATATTTTATGGGTGGTGCGCAACCACATGAAATAGTCGAATATGTAAAACGGGGGATTGATATGTTTGATTGTGTTTTACCCACGCGCAATGCACGACATGGATTGCTATATCGTTTTGTTCATGATGATGTATCGAGAAAAGATTTTTATGAAACAATACATATCACGAATGAAAAATATAAAATGTCTATGGAGATATTACATGATGGATCAGAACGATATACCTTGGGGTATATTCGTCATTTATTTTCCGTTGCCGAAATGACGGGTCAGCGATTGGTTACTTTGGCGAATGTGAAATTTTATTTGCGTTTGATGGAGTTGATACGGATAGCGATAGATGAGGGAAGAATGTGATATACTTATATAGTATATGTCGCAGAATCATCCATTTAAACAGTATTATCCAGCGATTATTTGTGGGTGCATTGCCCTGTTATTGTCATGGTATTTTACACTAAGCATTAAAGGAAAAGAGAAACAAATCCCCGTATATGTTGCAACGCGAAATATATCTGCACCAACAATTATTTTAGCAACCGATTTTCAACAACAAGTTTTTCCTGCAAGAACTATTCCAGACTCTGCAGTAAAAAATATCAATCAATTTTTAAATAAAACATTGAATCATTCAGTATCTAAAGGTCAAATGTTGACGACAAATGAAATTTCTACACTCTCTGCTTCTTCAGAAGGCGTTAAATATAAAAACACGGTTCGAGTCTTTTCATTACAGAGCTCATGGTTGGCAGGATCTCTTCCGCTCATTCAACCAAACGATAAGATTACTATCATAGCGGCCGGACCCGTCAAAGATTCTTCTACGAATACTTTTATTATAGCGAGGCATGTTACTGTTCTAGGTGTACTGAATGCTTCTGATGCTACGAAAACTATTTTACTTGATTTCACGGAAGAACAATCCACTACTTTGCTTTCATTCAGAGCAAATAATTATTTTATACAAGTCATACTAGAAGGACAATCAAATTAAAAAGTATGTTTGATCAAAGCGTCATACAAAAACTTCATGCACATGTCATTTCAGAATTAGAATTACGTGGTATACAGGATATAGACAAAGAAGTGATAGAGAAAATTTCTCAAGAAATTTTGTCATCTCAAAATATATATGTAGAAGAATATGAAATACCGGAAATAATACGCATAATAGTAGATAAGATGATTGCTTGGGGTCCACTCACAGCGTATTTACAAGATCCAACAGTTTCAGAGATAATGATAAACGGATTGCAATCTTTTTTTATTGAAAGATCTGGAAAGATTTTACAAGAAGCGGTTTGTTTTCATTCAGAGGATGAGATTGTGCATATTATCAGCAGGATGGTAGGTAAAATTGGTAGAAGAATAGACAGCTCCTGTCCATTTGTTGATGCAAGATTAGCGGATGGTTCACGTATTAATGCAATTATAGCCCCTATATCACTTATAGGCCCAATTCTTACGATTAGAAAATTTCCTGAAAAAGTGCTTTTATTAGAAGATCTTCTTAAAAAAGAAACAGTAAATGAACCCATGCTACATTTTTTGCAATCTGCTGTTTTAGCAAAACAAAATATTGTTATATCTGGTGGCACAGGGAGCGGAAAAACAACAACGCTTAATGCTATTTCCAGTGCGATTCCTTCATATGAGCGTATTATCACTATAGAGGATGCTGCTGAAATGAAATTGCCTTGTCCACATGTGATTTCACTAGAAGCTCGCATGGCAAATATGGAAGGAAAGGGTGAAATACCTATACGTGTATTATTAAAAAATGCGCTACGTATGCGACCCGATAGAATTATTGTAGGTGAAATTCGAGGAGGCGAGGCATTAGATATGCTACAAGCTATGAATACAGGGCATCAGGGTTCGTTAACAACGGTTCACGCGAATTCGCCATTAGATGCACTGTTACGTATTGAAACTATGGCGCTTATGACAGATATTGATTTGCCCCTTAGTGCAATTCGCGCACAAATGAAACAAGCAATTAATATAGTGGTACATCAAGAAAGAGCCGCAGATGGTACAAGGCGTATTATTGCTATATCCGAATTAATACAAGATGATACAGCGACTATATCAGAATATACATTGAAACCTCTATTTATTTTTAATAAGAAGTACAATACATTTACCGGTATGGGTTCATTGCCCAAATCCCAGAAAACATACAGCGAGCACGGAGTATATCTCGATGCACATTGGTTTGAACAAACTATATGATAGTGACTTCGGCCTTAAAAGATTATTTTTTTATTCTTCTTATTTCAGAGTTCGCTGGTTTAGCAGTTCTTTTTTTTGTATATGCTTTTCCTTGGAAAAAAGCATATATTTCAATACGAAATAAAATTATTCATATAAAACAACCTTTTATTTGGCCTCGGGTTACGCAGGCAACATCAAAAAAAATGAACATATATTGTGGGTGGGCAGGAATTATGCCCTGGCAAGCTAAAAGTTTTACCGTAAGTATTATATGTATATCTCTTGGATTAGCGATTATACTTCAATCTGTAAAGCCAATTATATTTGGATGCGCGGTTCTTCTAGGTACTTTGTACGCATGCATGAGGAAGGTAAATAAAGCGAAAAGAATATTTATAGGACAATTACCAGATACGCTTGATGCGCTCGCACAAACAATGCGAGCTGGATATACATTAATGCCAGCCCTTCAAATTATTGCTCAAGAAACCACGGATACTATACAAAAAGTTTTTACAGCAATCGTTCAATCACATCGATATCATATTCATTTTGAGCAAGCACTTTTTGCTATTGATCGTGAACTAGCAGTACCAGAATGGAATATGATTGCAACGACACTTCATATACAGCAAAAACTTGGTGGCAATGCCGTTCCACTATTACTTGATATAGCAAATGTTATACGCGAGAAATCGCGTATAGAAGCCGAGGTCTCGTCGGCTACTTCTGCAGGACGTATGTCAGGTTTTATCATAGCGTTTCTTGCGCCATTTTCTTTTCTTCTCTTTTTCTATCTATCACCAGAATATATGAGTATTATGACCGTAACACTAACAGGTCAAGTATTATTATGTATAGCAGCTCTTTTGGAAATCATAGGATTTTCTGTTATTTGGAAATTAGTACAAGTTGAATACTGATATGGTACACATAGAGCTACTTATACAAGCATTTATATCTATATTTTTTGGCATATCTGTTTGGTACACATTTGTATGTATACTAAAAAAAATTCACCAACAATATAGACAAACAGAGCGAGGCCATTTTTCTGTATCAAAATATTTCTTTACAAAAATAGATAAAAAATCTTTTTCAAAATTATGGTATGTATTGGGTAATGGAAAAAATATTAGGCAGTACATTGTACATGCAGGATTAGGATCAGAATGGACTTTACAAAGATTTTTAATATTAAAATCAATCACAATACAATGTGCATGTGTATATTCGTTCTTGATCTATATTCTGAAACCGGAACGTTCAATGAATCAATTCTTTATATTAGCAATCATGCTTTTTATTTCGTATTATTGGGTTGAACTATATTTAAAGCAACGTATTTTTCAACGTCAAAGATCAGCAAATAAAACATTCACTCTTGTTCTGGACTTAGTACGTTTGCAAATTACAGCAGGTGCAAACTTGGAATCAACATTTCGGAATCTATCAACACATCTCACGGGTGTTTGGGGGGATGAAATGAAGTACGCACTATTTTTAATGGATTGTGGTATACCTTTCAATGAAGCACTTCTTGCAATAGATACGAGATTGGGTATTGCAGATTTTCATCGCATTGTTTTAGCATTAAAACAAGCGCAGACATTAGGTACGCCACTAAAGGAATCACTTACAATTCAAGCGAATATGATGCGCATGCGTAAGAGACAAAAAGCTGAAGAACTTGCAAGAACAGCGGGGGTTAAAATTTCTATCCCACTTGTATTTTTTATTTTTCCTGCACTGCTTATTATATATCTTGGGCCCGCTATCTTGCATTTAAAAAATACATTATGATTTTTTTTCTTGTAAGTGTACTTATACTTGCAGTTGCATTTGATGTCACGCAAGGACGTATTCCAAACAAAATAACCTTTAGTGGTATGGTCATTGGATTTTTGGGCAATGTAGGTACACTACATATCGACAGGATAGAGTCGAGTGTGTTTGGATTTTGTATAGCGGGGGTTTTCGCGTACATATTATATATATGTAAAATAGGTGGTGGTGATCAAAAGTTATTGCTTGCTATAGGGAGCATGGTAGGTATGCCGCATATTATACATATAATACTTGCTATTTCTATAGCTGGTGGTTTGCAGGGACTACTATGGGTATTGTGGGCATATATACAACAAAAAGATTCGCATGTATCCCTTATGAGTCTAAGTAAAACAACTTCATTACCATATGCGATATCTATTTTTGCAGGAACAGTTTTTTTTCTTATTAAGAATAACTTTGTTTTATGATGCAAAATACATGGAATATACACATTGCAGATACGTTTTTTAAAAGATTATTTGGGCTGATGTGGAAAAAAAATATATCTATAACAGATGTGTACATTTTTCCAAACTGTTATAGAGTCCATACTTTTTTTATGAGGATGCCTATTGATATACTTTTTTTAAATAAAAATAATGAGATCATATGTATGATAGAACATGTTAAGCCATGGCGTATTGTTCCAAAAATAAAAGATGCAATAACTATCGTGGAAGTAAAATCTGGTTTTATTCAAGAATATAACTTACAGAATCTCACGTGCATCAATTGGGCAAAGAAGTACTGAATTAAAACTTTCAGATATAATAGTTTTCATTCCAATAAGCGTGGTTATATCTTTAGATATTTTTACTTTAAATGGTATTCTTTTGGTTTGATAGCAATCTAAAAATACAAATCCAATATTTGGATACAAAATTCTATTTGGGTCTGGGGTAAGTTCTACATGTATATTTTGCGCGTTCAAGTTTATAGAGGCATGTATTGTTTCTTGTACATTTAGAATTTTAGATTCCAATTGGTACCGTCCCGTAAGGATACCAAATCTATCTTGCTGTGATAAATAATATTGATCACTATGTTGTTCAATGGGGAGACGTATACGTAATTTTCTTTGAATTTCTGCATGTTCG
>JAHFIO010000127.1 GCA_023246325.1 Candidatus Uhrbacteria bacterium
TTGTTCCGGATGCCATATCTGATATCGAACATCTCGCAACCGTTCGTGATGTAGAAACATATCTTGACGAACGTGTTATTCAAAAAATAAAAGATGTAGAATTGCTGTACAAAAAACATGCACCTACATATATAATCGAGGATGTCATCAAAGAGATCAAACATCTTGAACGTGCTTGTTCAGATGCATATTCTTGCAACCCGTGGAAATACGAACCTGTTTTACTCGATGACCTCATTCGCTTGCGCCATGATGCTGCCCCGTATGATTATATCAATCATATTCGCGGCCTTATTCGCGCAGGTTCTTGGATGCACTATGCTCGAAAAAACGATCAACATATTATTGATGATATCCACTTTTTACAAAGAATAGAGCGCGCGCCGTGGATCTCCAAATTACAACAAGTAGAAAAATTCTATGTAGAAAAAATAACGGGGGAAAAATTAGAACCTGCTGTACAAACAATTGAATACCTTTCTTTCAAATCATGGCTACAACTCAAAAAATTCGCACATGCACATGGTGCACAACCAACCGACGATAGCCCACATCTACATATCTTTCGAAAAGAAATCCAAAACCTGCGCACCATACGTGATACACTCTATTTTAGATTATTATATCCCAATATTGCTTCCAAAGGATTTTGAAATTTATTCTTTCACATCTTTCAATTCCGTAACTTCATAATCAAATAATGTCCCAAATTTTTCTTTCACAGCATCATTCATTTTTACCTGTACTACTAATGGATAGTACGGATTTTTCATAACCCACATTTTTCCAAACCAAGATGAAGCAACAAATACTTCTACATTTGTTAATGTACCATTTATCACGATGGAATACATTTCTGAATCAGAAATTGTCTTCATGAGATATACGTCAATATGCTTTGTATCAATAGTCGTATCTGCTAAACGTTTTAATTCATGTAATGACGTTACTAATTTTGAATTATTTTTTGCATGCAATGCGCGTTCAAATTCTAGATCGCTTAATCCAAAATAAAAGGAAGATAAATGACCTTTTGTTAAATTTTCATATACGTCTTGCGATAACCACAGGCTGCCAGATCCAAGCGCATCTGTTGCACCTTCTGGCCATAAAGCTGGCGGATACAATGAATACGAATCAAGTAATTTCGCTCCTGACACCCTACCTTCAACATGTGTAGAACTTACGGATACTGCTCCATCCGCATCCTGTCGAACGAAATCGGATGACCAAGTCATACTAGCTAAATTTCCAGGCGCAAACTGCTCTATACGAACTATTCGTTTATTTTCTCCCATACCGACTTTTGTATCGGAAACCATATCAGCACGAACTCCATGTACCTGCATATGTAATAAAACCGTACTTCCCCCAACCAATTTTATGGCTGATGTTAGCTCTTTTGGGGCTCGTCCTTCCACATTAATCATTTTTGGAGATATATCAGTTGGTACGCTAAAAACCGTGGATCTCTCAGTTGACCGAGCAACCCAACAACCACCTCCAAGTGCAATCACGGATAGCACGAGGACTATGAGGAAAGCTTTTTTCATTTCACTCTATAATTCACGACGGCACGGATTTCGTCAATACCTCCATCGCCAGTACGACCATTGACATCAACTTGCACGCTCGCATCCTCACGTTCACCGACAATGATATCGGTATGAGCGGTATCATCATGCAGGATGCGAACTTCAAAACGAGCTCTCTTCAGCATATCTTGATAATACTGTGTAACATCTTTTGTTTGACTTTCTGGTATTGAGTCCCAATCAAGAAAAACCGTATCTGCATCTATTACATTCATATATGTACTATACGAAGTTGATGATGTCATATGCGACATAAGCAGAGCCATTTTATCTGGTATTGAAATGTCTGATTGATTTTTAATAATATTCAAAAGTTGAAATGGCGAGGCGAACTTAGAAAAAATATTTTGTTTAGGTGTATGCGGTATATACGTAACATGTTTCGCATCCTGCGCATGAAAAAAAAGTATATCGCTAGGAAAATTTGATGGAAGAGAAGTACGTGATTGAACAACCGGCCCAGAGTATGAATATGCAAAAAATATAATGGCTCCACATATAGCTAACAAAAAAAGTCCACAACCCAAACAACATGCCTGCCACCAAGGACGACCACCTTCAAGGGCATTATCTACCACTTTTTTTGCATCGATCATATAGAATATAATAGCGTAATTACAAGTTGCGGTCGAGATAGGTTGGGCGTATACTTACAGAAATATACGGTATGTCTCCACAACAAAAATTACTTCAAAATGCCCCACCATT
>JAHFIO010000034.1 GCA_023246325.1 Candidatus Uhrbacteria bacterium
CTGAATTTGCTTGGGGTTCGGATATTTATCGTAATCGCCAAATCATTCAAGAGCGTCTCGCACAGCTCGATCTGCCAGCAGGAACGAAACCCGTCCTTGGTCCAGTTGCATCCGTGATGGGTGAAATTATGTGGGCAGGTCTCACTTCATCTGATCGCAAAATTGACGGGATGCAATTACGAACGCTGGCAGATTGGACCGTTCGTCCGGTACTTTTGCGTACGCTAGGTGTATCCGATGTCATTATCATGGGCGGTGACGTTCGTGAGTGGCAGATCAATCTCAATGCTGAGCGCATGCGGCAATACGGATTAAATATTGGGAGTATTGCAATAGCGGTTGAAGGTGCTTTACGCAATCGGGGAGGTGGTATTCTCGTTCAAGGCAAACAGGAGTATCCGATCCGGATTATTGTGGCACCGAATTCGATTGCAGAACTGCAAGATTTAGGCATAGGTAAATTTCAAGATCGCCCAATTCGTCTTGCAGATGTAGCGAATATAGTTGAAGGTCCCAGTCCGGTACGTGGCAGCGCATCTGTCGACGGGAAGTCTGGTATTATTATGCGCATCGTGAAGCAGCCGGATGCGGAAACGTTAAAGGTGACTGAGGCCGTCGATGTCGCGCTCGAATCACTGAAGCTGAGCTTGCCTGCTGGAGTTGAGTTGAAGAATGATCTATTTCGTCAGGAGTGGTTCATTCATTCGGCACTCAAAAATGTTATTGACGCATTGCGCGATGGAACATTTCTGGTCATTCTCATCCTGATTCTGTTCCTGATGAATGTTCGGACGACGGTGATCAGTCTTATCGCGATTCCGATGAGTGTTCTTGTCACAGCCATCGTTTTTCGAGCGTTTGGGTTATCGGTGAACGTCATGACATTGGGCGGCTTGGCCGTTGCCATTGGAGAATTAGTGGATGACGCAATAATCTACGTTGAAAATATCTTCAGACGATTGAAGGAATGGCGAAGAAAAGGGAGTACCGAAGCTGCGGAAATAGTCGTCTTTAAAGCATCCAGCGAAGTTCGTGATTCCGTCGTCATCGCAACGTTACTTGTTGGAATCGTCTTCCTGCCGATATTCTTTATTCCCGGTGTTGAAGGGCGTCTTCTTGCCCCGCTTGGTTTGGCCTATCTTGTATCGATTTTGGCTTCACTTGTCGTTGCTCTCACGCTGACACCGGCGCTCTGTATGGTACTGCTGACAAAAATAAAAGGATCAGATCACGAAGAAAAAGACACTCGATTCACTGCTTGGATCAAGCGTAAGATGACGCCCGGTATTCTTTGGAGCATGAAAAAACCAAAGATTATCATGTTAAGCGCCTGTGTGTTGATTCTTAGCTCCGTTGCAGCGTATGTTTTTGCCGGAAAAGAGGGCATTCCTCCTTTTAACGAAGGCGCTGTTACGCTTGGCGTGATGCTTCCCGTTGGGACGGATATTGAAACATCGAATATATATGCATCAAAGGTGGAATCCGCTATCGCTAAAATTCCTGGTATTCGGCGCGTAAGTCACTCAACCGGACGAGCAGGTGCAGATGCACATGATAGCGGAGCAAATACGAGTGAGATTCAGGTTGCCTTTGAACCGGGAAAAGAAAATGAGCGCAAACAATTGTTTGCAGAGATTCAAAAAGTATTAGATACCTTCGAAGGTGCGGATTTCGGGCTTGGGCAACCCATCACACATAAAATGGAGGAGTTGCTTTCCGGTGTGCGTGCGCCAATTGTCGTTAAAGTTTTCGGAGATGACTTAGCGGTATTGCGTGAAACGTCTGCTATGGTGCGTGATGAGATCGCAAAACAGCCCGGTGTGAAAAATGCGGCCATTCAAAAAGAAGTCATGGTGCCTGAATTCCGCATCTATCCGAATCGCAATCGACTGGCTGAAAATGGATTATCGAGTGGTGAGGTGGCGGAAGAATTGGAGCGTGGTCTTCTTGGTGCGCCCATTGGGCAAGTACAGCTTGGAAGTGCTCGTGTCGATGTTGTCGCTCGATATGATCAATCATCAAAAGGAAATGCGGCCGCCCTGCGCGACTTGTCACTTCCGTTTGAAGGTGTTCCGTCATTAGGCAGCGCGGCGGACATCCGTTTAGAAGGAGGGCGTAATAGGTTTGGACATGAAGGAGGAAAACGCGTCATGGTTGTGAGCGCGAACTATCAAGGAGGTGACATCGTCGGTGCTGTCGGCACTGCTAAACGTGTTATAGAATCGAAGAAGTTACCAATAGGCGTCAGTCTTTCATTTGAGGGTACATATCAAAGCCAACAGGAAAATAGCCGACGTCTCGCTCTGCTGTTCGGCATTGGGTTGGTGTTAATATTTGGATTGCTCTACCGAACATTTAAATCAATCCCCATAGTATTTCAGATTATGGCAAATATTCCGACCGCTTTCGCTGGTGGGATGATCGGCATCTGGCTAACAGGTGGTATTATCAGTCTTGCGCACATCGTCGGATTCATCTCGCTCGCGGGAATCGTGTCACGAAACGGCATCATGTTGGTGAGTCACGCACTTAACCTTATTGCTGAAGGTCAACCGTTTACACCTGAGACCATCCTCAAAGCAACGCTTGATCGAGTTGTACCAGTACTCATGACGGCTTCGTCAGCAGCGCTGGCACTTATTCCACTCTTACTAGCAGCTGATGCACCAGGAAAAGAAATGCTTCATCCGCTCGCTGTGGTTATCTTTGGAGGGTTGGTGCTGTCAACTATCATTTCTCTGTTCCTGACGCCCGCGATGTTCTACCGATTTGGGAAAGATAAAGCAAATAATCCCTCTCCGGTGTAATGCCGGGGAGGATAGTGAGTGAAAATGATGGTCATGTATTGCTCGGATCGGTTAATACGAGCGTTTGCTATTAGCATAATGAACGAGCCAATGTGTGTGACGGTAAGGTATTAATGAGTATATCCCAGAGATATAAGATTTTTTAATTTTCTTACTCCAGATGAAAAAGAAAGACCATATAGTGATAGAAGGAGTGTTATAAAACAATAGGCACTCAATGTAGTATAATCTGAGATAGATGTTGCTTTCATTAAGAATGATAATAAAATATAGCCAAATATCACTAAACTACATACAAAAAAATAATTTTTTAAAATGCAGATTCATGAAAGAATATTTTTTAAAAATAATACCTATAATAGATAAAATAATAGAAAGTATAGTCTAGGCTTGTAATATATATGCGACTATTTCTGACGATGAGAGGCTGATAGACCCCTCTTGTACGTGAAGGTGTTTTACGGCAAAAACGAAGAAGAGATTCGAAAAGTATGGTTTTTGAATGAAAAAGTAATGGAATAGATGTTAGTACAATAAAAATATAGATACAATCATTGGAACCATTTGTGAATATGTAAAACAATCTAGTGCGTAATTAAAGATATGTATGATCCATTGAGGTATTGGGACGAATTTTTCTTGTGTCATATTGACTATAAAGTATATCATGAGATCAGTACTACAGAGTTTCGAATATGGTATACTTTCAGTATATGAAGAATTATATTACAGTCTCGATAAGCATTTGTTCGTTATTAATTTTAGGTACTGGTTGTACTAAACCGCAATTAAAAGAGGTAAAAGAGTTGAATCCTGCCGTGAATAATGCTGTTTCGAATGCTGAGGTATTTTCTGTGAAGGCCACAGAAACATCTCATATAGCGGTGACAAAATTAGCAGGTGATACGTATGCATATTCATATATTAATGATACAACGGGAAAAAATACAATTTTTGTGAGTAGAAAATTAGATACAACTCCAACTTTTACACTTGAAAGCGTGCCCGGTGAACCTGATATACGGTTGAAAACCGTGGTGAAAGATGAGGGCACCAATGCAGAGTATATAGATGTAGTTGATTCTATTGAGGGCTTACCTTGGGTGAATATTGAAAATGACCGATTCATAAATCAGATGTCAATTGTTCATAATGGGAAGGTGCAAACACTAGAATTCATAACAACAGGAATATGCGGTAAGTCTTTTGACGCGCCAAATAAAATGTTTGTGACAGGAATACGAATTGCAAATAAAAAGGAACTTGCATTTTCAAAACCAATCGAATATATGTGCAGTTTAAATGATTTTGATGGTACGCCTAGTGTTGGTGCTGCATTTTCAGACGTATCTCTCTCTTTTGGAAATATGCTAGATATACAAATTGATACGGGAAGACACACGTTAGTTCATATTCCACTTGATGATTTTGCTGATACGTCGAAAATAACTATTTCTGATGATATTTTGCTAACTCCACCAATTGAAGATTCGAAATCATATTTAGAAAAGGGGAAACGTGATGAATCCGCGTATCCGGAACAGGCACGTACTGAATTGCAAAAAGCAATTGAACTTGATCCAAAAAATGCAGAAGCATATAAATGGAAGGGCATTGTGGAAAGTTTGCATGTATCATTGTGGCCAAATGGTTATCAACTAGCAATTCAAGATTATTCGAAAGCAATTGAACTTGCGCCTAACGCTGAGTTGTATACGTTAAGAGGGGATGCATATTATGATAGTTTGGATTATCAAAAAAGTATTCTTGATTATAATCAGGCAGAAAAATTAGATCCAAAAAATTTCTATTTCTTTAAAAAAAGAGCTTTTGCGCAAATTCAGCTTGGAGATGGTGCGTTGGCTTTAGCAGATTTAGCTAAAGGATTAAAGAGAGATTTTCCTGCCGTGACATGGAAAACATATACGGATACAGTACACGGTTTTTCATTTCAGTATCCATCACAATTTGGTGTGAATGATATATCCAAAAAGGGTGGGAGAATTTGGGTTGAAATAATTCCAACAAAATTAAATGCAAATACTATTGAAGGTGTATATGGACAAATACCACAAGACAAACTTCAGACCTTACATATAGGTACACATACATATTTTTATTATACAGATGGAGATGCAGGATGTGGTGGACCGACATACCGCATACCATTAGATACTACATCACATCTTTCATTACAATTTATTGACTGTGAAGAAAAAAATCCTAAAATTGAAAAGTATATTGATGATATTTTGATGTATTCATTTATGCGTTTAAAAACAGAGTATGATATATAT
Source organism: Candidatus Uhrbacteria bacterium (assembly GCA_023246325.1). Classification (GTDB taxonomy): domain Bacteria; phylum Patescibacteriota; class Patescibacteriia; order 2-12-FULL-60-25; family 2-12-FULL-60-25; genus JAHFIO01. The sequence continues at coordinate 5,105 of JAHFIO010000034.1, forward strand.
CATTCGGCTATAGGTGCATCATTTGAGTATCCAAAAGATTGGACATGTTCAGCAGTTAAAAATGATGATGGGTCATTACGTTATGATAAATGCATAAGTAAAAAAACAGAACAAGATCAAAAGAAGATGTTGATTGAAGAAAAAAAAGGAGTAGGTCGAGATTATCCGAATATTTCTGATGATGTACATGTACGTATTGTCCCTATTGCTTTTACTGAATATATGAAAGATCCTACTATAACGAAACTTGGTCAAATACAATTTGGAGGTAAAACAGCTATTGAGGTTATTGAAGGCGGGGCAGGGGCACATTATTCTATTATACTCTCACGAGGGAATGGGACATTGGTTTTGCAATTTAATATAGAAAAAAAAGAAGATGCGGATGATACGATACGACATATTATTTCATCGTTCAGATTATAATACATAAAAAGTTGACGCAGAGTAAAGACCTAGTAGTACTTGACAAATTTGTTGAAATAATATACGTTCCAAATGGAGGATACAATGCCCGATCTTACAGTTCGCATTTCTAACCTTTCGGAACATTCAACAATTCGTGAAGTCAAGGAAATTGTTCGTGATATATTTCATGTACATTTTGGCATGTCGTCAGATGCGACACGTATGAATGACATCACGAATGAATTCCACGAGTTCACTCGTGCGGTTTCACGAATACATCGAAAAGAAGAATTTGGTGATTTGCTTGCAAGTTTGTTGGCATTTTCATCAGAGCAAGATATGAGTGTGTCGGATGCAATTCGGCAGTCGCTTCTGAAAATAGAAAGACGTGCAGATATTTATGCCACGAATGGTGATAAAAAAAACATAGCAATTTTTGGTGGATCATTTGATCCTCCGCATCGTGGACATGTGAATGCCGCACGCGCCATTCTTTCATGCTCACTTGATATTCGCGAGGTATGGTTTATGCCAGCGAATGTGTCGATGAGTTCGAAGCGTCTCACGGATACGCGTCATCGCGTTGCCATGTGTCGATTGCTTGAGGATCAAGATCCGCGTATTAAATTCTTTGGGTATGAAATTGATCATAATTTGTCGAGTGAAACGCGTAATACTATTTCGCGTTTGCTGCAGGCAGATTTTGCGGATCAACATCGATTTCATTTCGTGGTGAGCCTCGATGTTGCAAATTCAATTCATACATGGGCAGGATCAGATGAACTCATTCGATCGGTACCGTTTATCGTTTTGCCGCGTCATGGGTATACACCCGATGTGTCACATCCATGGTATTTGCAATCACCGCATAGGTATTTGTCTGAAGCGAGTGATTTGATTGAAGCATCTTCATCGCGTATTCGCGCCATTTTTCAAACACAGTCATTTGCAGGTGTAGATGCAGATGTAGAAAAACTTCTGACACCGTCAGTGTACGCCTATATTTGTGAGAACAGTCTGTATACATCTGTAGAATAAAATCTGCAGATTTTTTTTATAAAAAACTGATATAAAAAACCGAGTTTGAAAACTCGGCTATGTGTTTATGTAGAGGCGGTATCCTGCTTCGCGCGAAGTTCGACTACATTGCAGAGATGGATTAATTTTTCTTCAAAACGTGGTTCAACGTTTTTTACAAGCGGTAAAATCCAATCTCGCGTTTCTGCGACTTGTTTGATACGTTTTTCCGGAGTCCATCTTTCCGGAATTATATCCGCAGTGAGATCTGATAAATTGTCTATGCGATCTGCTGCTTTCACGACAATCGCACATTCGCCATCACGTTTGATAGAAGCAAAATATTCCGCTAAAGGTTTTTTATCGCATCGAATGAGTTTGCCCGTAAGCGGATCTTCCAAACAATACGATTTCGACAAAGACAAAATATGTCGCGTTGTTCTTGGACCGAACAATCGTTCAAGCATGGATAAAGGACAATACGTATCCTCTGGCGTATCATGCAAAATTCCAGTAATGATATATCGTGGTTTTATATATCCATGATCAATAAGAATTCCAGCCACACGAACGACGTGATTATAGTATCGTTCGCCGGAATCACGTTCGTGACCCTCAAAATATTTTTTTGAAAGGTCATATGCCCATTGAATTTGCCTGCGTTTGTTCTGTTTCATTGCAGGTATTTTGTCAAAGAACTCGTAGCGGTTCATGTAGGTTCTCCTTCTGTATATTTATTAAGCCATAATTTGGTTTATGTGTCAAGACGTAAAATGCGGCAGGATATTGTATACTATTTTCATAATTATTTTATTATCTTTTTTATGAATTTTCGTCATCGTAGGTTTGTGATGGTTGTTCGCATATTGTTTGGAGCATTTATGGTATTTAGTGGTATCGGTGGTTTAAAATCAGGGGCATCGTTAGAAGGAATTCCCGTTGAAATGTTACCAACCATGAAGGTATTATGGGCAACGGGTATTTTTCAGATGATAAAAGTTACGGAAGTTGTTGCGGGGCTTATGCTTGTGACGGGTTTGTATCCTGCACTTGCTGCAATTTTTTTAGCACCAATTTGTATTGGAGTTATTATTGTAAATTCACGCATGACTCCGGATTTTCTTTTTATGGGATTTGTTATTAGCGCGTTTAATATATTTCTTGGATACGCGTATTGGGACAAATATAAAAAATTATTTGAACGAAAATAATTATATCGCCTCTGCTAACATATATACTTCAACGCCGAGTGGTCCATCAGCGTGAGGAAATAAAATAATGCAATCATTTTTTGCGTGTATGATGCGGCCATTTTCTTTTGCGATGATTTCATTCGCTCGTATTGGTTCGAAACTGTTAAAATGACGTATAAAATGGAAATCCGCATGTGTTTTTTTGTACATAGATTTTAATTGAAGTGTTATGGGTTTCACGGAAGTAGATTGGTTTTCTAGTTGTAGAGGCATACAACCAAATGATTGCAAAAAAATCTGTATGGTATGAATACCAAGTTCTACGAATGATTCAGGGCATTCTAATGCACCGAGTTCAATACATATTCCAACTTTATTTTGCGCATACATATATCCATCACTGCCTCCTTTTTCAATTTCGCTAAAACCGTTTACTATGTATTGCACAGAACATTTTTTAGCAAGCTCTACATCCCGTTCTTCACAAATGGCAAATGGAATTGCATTTTTGAGCATATGCGGTGCGCGATAGGAGTGTAAATCTAGCAATCCATCACAGGTGTCTAATAGATCCATCAGTTCTTTTGCGCGAGCATATTCATAAAAATCTGAAATTATTTCTTGCCGAAAAAATAGTCGATTTAAGTTTACGTTTACAAAACGTATATTTTTTTCTATTGCGATTGGATTTGCATATACGAAGTATATTGTTCCTGCTGTAATTTCAATATCCTGCAGGATGCGGTTGACCGCCATAATACCTGCTTTTTCATTTC